>DASXCN010000122.1:0-4527 GCA_036491155.1 Solirubrobacteraceae bacterium
CCCCGCCCGCCCCCGGACACGCCCTCCCCGATTCGGTGATCGTCGATCTCGCACACCGGCACCATCTCGGCGGCGGTGCCGCACATGAAGACCTCGTCGGCCAGGTAGAGCTCGGCGCGGGCCAGGTTGCGCTCCACCACCTCGTAGCCGAGGTCGCGGGCGATCTGCATGATCGACTTGCGGTTGACGCCGTCGAGGATGCCTGCTGTCTGCGGCGGGGTCAGGATCACCCCGTCGCGCACGACGAAGATGTTCTCGCCGGTGCCCTCGGACACGAATCCTTGGGCGTCGAGCAGGATCGATTCCTCATAACCGGACTTCACCGACTCGATCTTGGCCAGCACGCTGTTGAGGTACTGACCCGAAGCCTTGGCATGTGGGATGAGCGAGTCCGATGAGATTCGTCGCCAGCTCGACACCTTGGCCCGGACGCCTCGGGTGTGCGAATCCGCGCCCAGGTAGGCGCCCCAGGGCCACACGGCGATCGACACGCTCACCTCGCAGTCCAGCGGATTGAGGCCCATCTGGCCATAGCCTCGGTAGACGATCGGACGGATGTAGCAGGCGGGCAGCCCGTTGGCGGCGATCAGCTCGTGCGTGGCGGCCCGCAGCTCCTCCAGGGTGTACGGGATGGGCATGTAGTAGAGCTCCGCCGATGCGAACAGGCGCTTGAGGTGGTCCCGGTGGCGAAAGATCGCCGGGCCGTCCGGCGTCTCGTACGCGCGCTCGCCCTCAAAGACGCCGGTGCCGTAGTGCAGCCCGTGGGTCAGTACGTGAATCTTCGCGTCCTCCCAGGCAACGAGTTCTCCGTTGTGCCAGATGAGGTCGGCTTGTTCCACGACTGGTCCTTTCAGTTGAACACGGTGCGACGCGACGGCGACAAAGGGTGCTACAGGTGCTCCAGGACTGCCCGGGTGGCTTGAGCGGTCGTCGCCTCGCCCCCCAGATCGGGCGTGCGCAGCCCCTCGGACAGCGCACGATCGACGGCCGATTCTACCGCCGAGGCCTCGTCTTCCAGGGAGAATCCGTGCCGCAACATCATCGCCGCCGACAGGAACATGGCCAGTGGGTTGGCGATCCCCTGGCCCGCGATGTCGGGCGCCGAGCCGTGGACGGGCTCGAACAGGCCGGGGCCACCGCCGTTGCCCAGCGACGCCGAGGGCAGCATGCCCAGCGAGCCGGTGAGCATCGCCGACTCGTCGGAGAGGATGTCGCCGAACATGTTCTCGGTGACGATGACCTCGAAGTGGCGGGGCGCCGACACCAATCGCATCGCCGCGTTGTCGACGAGCAGGTGCTCGAGCTCGATGGTGGGGAACTCGGCGGCGTGGATCTCGCGCACCACCTCGCGCCACAGGCGGCTCGTCTCCAGGACGTTCGCCTTGTCCACGCTGGTCACGCGCGAGCGCGCGGCGCCGAAGGCCACCCGGGCGATCCGCTCAATCTCCTCGCGCGTGTAAACACAGTCGTCCGACGCGCGGTCGGCGGTGCGCGTCTTGGCGCCGAAGTAGATCCCGCCGGTGAGTTCGCGCACGACGAGCAGGTTGGTGCCCTCGATGAGCTCGCGCTTGAGCGGGCTGGCGTCATACAGCGCCGGCAACGGCCGCACCGGTCGCAGGTTCGCGAACAGGCCCAGTCCCTTGCGCAAACCGAGCAGTCCCTGCTCGGGCCGGGGCTTGTCGGGATCGGTGGTGTCCCACTTGGGGCCGCCCACCGCGGCAAGCAGGACAGCGTCGGCGGCGCGGCAGGCTGCGAGCGTCTCGTCGGTGAGCGCGGTGCCGTGAGCGTCGATGGAGGCCCCGCCGAACTGGTGCTCCTCATACTCGCAACGACCGGGCGCGACGGCGTCCAGCACCTCGAGCGTGGGCCCCATGATCTCAGGCCCGATCCCGTCCCCGGGCAGAGTCACGATGCGGTGGGCAGCGGTCATGATCGAGGCGGGGACGGTACCGGTTGCCACATCAGATCGCCCGCGCGCTCATGTTCAACCGAACGTAGTCCAGCACGACGGGCGAGCCGTAGCGCTCCAGCACCGCGTCGATGAAACGCTCGCGCAGCTCGGGCGGCAGCGGATCGAGGTGGCGGACCAGGCACACGGTGCTGATGAAGGGCCGCGGGTCGTCGAGCGGCGTGGGCTTCTCCTGAAGCCACGTGGACACGGCGGTGAAGCCCGCGCGCTCCAATCGCTGGGCGGTCACCTCGGCGCCGGCGTAATTCCACGGCCGCACCCAGTCGGTGAAGTAGGGCGCGAAGGGCTCGGCGAAGGCGATCTCGTCGGCCAGCACGCGGAAGCGGTCGATGTTGCCCTGACCCCCGCACTGCGCCAGCAGCCGGGCGCCCGGCTTCATGTTGCGATGCAGCGCGGCGAACAGGGCGTCGTGGTCTCCGATCCAGTGAAAGGTGGCGTTGGAGAAGACGACGTCGACGGGCTCGGGCAGCTCGAGCGCCACCAGGTCCTGGCACAGCGCGGTGGCGCGGTCGCCGACGGCCTCCCGGGTGTGGCGGACCATCGACGGGGCCGCGTCGACGGCGTACACGGTGCCGCGGGGCACGCGACGGATGAGCTCGAGCGTGATCTTGCCGCTGCCGCAGCCGGCGTCGACCACCACCTCGTCGCCGGCCAGCTCGAGCCGGTCCAGCTGCTCAGCGGCCCAGCGCTGCTGCGGTGCGGAGACGCGGTCGTAGGTATCGGCGTCCCAGTCGCGGGTGGTGCTCATGGCGGGTCATTCCTCCTTGAGGGCAATCAGGACGGCGAACCGCCACGACTTGTCGATGCAGTCGACCGCGGCGAAGCCGGCGTCGCGCAGCCAGCCCAGCTGGGTCTCGACGTCGGTACAGCGGTCGTGGCGCATGCGCTCGCGCGCGCCGTCGATCTCCTCCTCGCCGGCGCCCATCGCCCGGCAGTCCTCGGCCCACCGCTGGGCATAGATCGCGGTGAGCTCCGGCGTCGGCGCGTCGACCTGCTCGGCGTTGGCGAACATGCCCCCCGGGCGCAGCGCATCGTGGATGCGTCCCATCAGCGCGCGTTTGTCGGCGTGCTCGAGGTGGTGGATGGCCAGGGCCGAGACGACGGCGTCAAACGGGCCGGGCGGAAGCGGCGCCGACATGTCGGCGACGTGCACGGCGCTCACCGCGTCGCCGAGCCTCTGGCGGGCCAGCGCCAGCATCGGCTCGGAGGCGTCGAGCAACTCGATCTCCACGCCCGGGAACGCGGTGGCGATCTGAGCGCTGAGCAGGCCCGTGCCCGCACCGAGGTCCAGCACCCGGCGCACGTCGCCGCCGGTGCGCTGGAGCGCCTCCACCACGGCGCCGTAGAAGCCGTCGAAGTCGGGGACCAGGCGCCGGCGCAGCGCGTCGTATTGGGCGGCGTGCGCCGAGAACGCGTCGGCGGCGGGCGGGGCGGGTGGGGACGCCATCACAACGCGTTGGTCGTCGGACCCGAGCGCTCGCGGTCGCGCTCGTAGGCGACGATGGCGTCGTCCTGGGCCAGGGTGAGCGCGATGTCGTCGAGCCCCCCGAGAAGCCGATGCTTGATCTCGGGGTCGATCTCGAAATGGGCGGTCCCGCCCGGCCAGCGGACCTCCTGGCCGGCCAGGTCCACCTGGGCCTGCCCCGCCTGGGCGATGGCGGCGCACTCGGCGCTGGTCAGCTGCACCGGGAGCAGCCCGATCTTCGTGCAGTTGGACCGGAAGATGTCCGCGAAGCTCGAGGCGATGATGGCTTGGAAGCCGTAATCCTCCAGCGCCCACGGGGCGTGCTCGCGGCTGGAACCACAGCCGAAGTTGCGGCCTGCCACCAGGATCGGGTTGACCGGGAGGTTCCAGTCGGGCTCCTTGGCCCAGTCGAAGAACAGGAACTCCCCGAAGCCGGTCCGCTCTACGCGCTTGAGGAACTGCTTGGGGATGATCTGGTCGGTGTCGACATCGTCGCGGTTGAGCACGCTCACCGGGCCCGTGATCGTCTCGATGGCCTTCATCGGTTGACCCCTTCCCACTCGCGGATGTCGACGAAGTGGCCCTCGATCGCCGCGGCGGCGGCCATCTGGGGCGAGACGAGGTGTGACCGGGCGCCGCGGCCCTGGCGTCCCTCGAAGTTGCGGTTCGAGGTCGAGGCCACCCGCTCGCCGGGAGCGGCGATGTCGGGGTTCATGCCCAGGCACATCGAGCAGCCGGCGCCGCGCCAATCAAAGCCCGCCTTGCGAAAGACCTCGTCCAGCCCCTCCTGCTCGGCCTGGGCCTTGACCTGCTGGGAGCCGGGGACGACCATCGCGTAGACACCCTCGGCGACCTTGCGCCCGCTGACCACCTCGGCGGCCGCGCGCAGATCCCCGATCCGGGAGTTGGTGCACGAGCCGATGAAGACGCGGTCGAGCGCGATCTCCTGGATCGGCGTGCCGGCCGCCAGGCCCATGTAGTGAAGGGCCCGCTCGTCGCCGTCGTCCTCGGGCTCGGGGACCGCCTCGGCCACGCCGACGACCATCTCGGGATTGGTGCCCCACGTGACCATCGGGCTGATCGCCCCGGCGTC
>DASXCN010000123.1:0-1552 GCA_036491155.1 Solirubrobacteraceae bacterium
GGAGATCGCCTTCACGCCGGCGCGCGTGATCATGCAGGACTTCACCGGTGTCCCGGCGGTGGTGGACCTGGCCGCGATGCGCGACGCCATGAAGGAGATGGGGGGCGATCCCAACAAGATCAACCCGCTGGTGCCCGCCGAACTGGTCATCGACCACTCGGTCCAGGTGGACGCCTTCGGCACCCCGCAGGCCTTCCAGCGCAACGCTGAGCTCGAGTTCGAGCGCAACAAGGAGCGCTACGCCTTCCTGCGCTGGGGCCAGGGCGCCTTCCACAACTTCAAGGTCGTCCCGCCCGACACCGGGATCGTGCACCAGGTCAACCTCGAGTACCTGGCGCGCGTCGTGTTTGTCGATGGTGAGCGCAACCTCGCCTACCCCGACACCCTCGTCGGGACCGACTCGCACACCACGATGATCAACGGCCTGGGCGTGCTGGGCTGGGGCGTGGGCGGCATCGAGGCCGAGGCGGCGATGCTCGGCCAGCCGATGTCGATGCTCATCCCGCAGGTGCTGGGCTTCAAGCTCACCGGCGAGCTGCAGGAGGGGGCGACGGCCACCGATCTCGTGCTCACGGTGACCGAGATGCTGCGCGAGCGCGGGGTCGTCGGCAAGTTCGTCGAGTTCCACGGCGCCGGCCTCGCCGGGCTGCCGCTGGCCGACCGGGCCACGATCGGCAACATGTCCCCGGAGTTCGGCTCGACCTGCGCCATCTTCCCCATCGACGCCGAGACACTGCGCTACCTGGAGTTCTCCGGGCGCCGCGCCGAGCAGATCGCGCTGGTGGAGGCGTACGCCAAGGAGCAGGGCCTGTGGCACGACGAGAACTCCGAGGAGCCGACGTTCTCCGACAACATCGAGCTCGACCTGTCCGAGGTGGTGCCGAGCATCGCCGGCCCCAAGCGGCCGCAGGACCGCGTGTCGCTGACCGAGTCGCGCGACGCCTTCCGGATGGCGCTGGAGGACCTCGTGGGCGACGACGAGGCCGAGGATGAGGAGGACGAGTCGCTCGCCGATTCGTTCCCCGCCTCAGATCCGGTGTCCACTCACGTCCCCAACGGCGCCGGTCACGGCCCCGCGGGCGGCACCGGCGGGGCGCAGGTCGCCGATCGCAAGCAGGCGCGCACGCCGGTCACGCTCGAGGACGGGACCGAGACCGAGCTCGACCACGGCCATGTCGTCATCGCCGCGATCACGAGTTGCACCAACACCTCCAACCCGTCGGTGATGCTGGGTGCCGGGATCCTGGCACGCAACGCCGTGCAGAAGGGGCTGACGGTCAAGCCGTGGGTCAAGACCTCACTGGCCCCCGGGTCCAAGGTGGTGACCGAGTACCTGGAGCGTGCCGGCCTGGACGAGTACCTCGACGCTCTGGGCTTCAACCTGGTCGGCTACGGCTGCACCACGTGCATCGGCAACAGCGGGCCGCTGCCCCAGGAGATCTCCGACGTCGTGGGCGCCGAGGACCTGGCCGTCGTCTCGGTGCTCTCGGGCAACCGCAACTTCGAGGGCCGCATCAACCCCGACGTGAAGATGAACTACCTCGCCTCCCCG
>DASXCN010000124.1:0-10166 GCA_036491155.1 Solirubrobacteraceae bacterium
GGTCACCGCGATCGAGGCGGCCATCCCCGAGGCGGCGGGCACGATCACCTTCACCGATGCGCAGCTCCCCTTCCCCGCGGAGGCTCAGCATGCGTCGCTGCGCCAGGTGATCGGCGACCCGCCCGAGACGCCGCTGCACGAGGGCGTCGGCGACACGATCGCCCGCTTCCGCGAACTGATCGCCGCCGGCGCGCTAACGCCTTAGGCGGCGGGCGCGGCCGCGACGGCGACCGGGCAGCGGGGCGCCAGATGGCCGGCGCCCAGGAGCGCGACAGCGACGGACAGGCCGCCCGCGATCCCGGCGAAGGCAAATGCCGCTTCCGGGCCGACGGCCTGAACCAGCACACCGGCGACCGCCGCGCCCGCGGCGGCACCTGCGGAGGACGAGGTGAACAGCCACGAGAACGCCTCGGTCCGGGTCCCGGCCGGCGAAAAGCGGTCGACCATGGCGTAGATGACCGACCCGGTGGGGGCGATGGTGGCCCCGGCGAGCAGGATGATCGCCCCCATGGCCGGCAGGCTGTGGGTGCTCACCAGCAGAGCGCCGTGGGAGAGGGCCAGGGCCGCCAGCAGCACCGGCAGCCGCAGGGCGCCGCGCAGACGGTCGCCCCAGCGAGTGACGATCAGCCCGCCGATCAGCGACCCGGCGCCCCACAGGGCGAGGAGCGGGGCGGCGGCCGCGGCTCCCGCGACGTGCTTGGCGCTCGCCGTCACTCCGACCTCGGTGGCGCCGAAGACGATCCCGGTGCCCAGGTCGGCGACGATCAGGACCCGGATGGCGGCCGCGCGCAGCGAGCCGGCGCGGGACCGAGCAGCGACGGCGTCGGGCCGCCAGTCGCGCGAGGCCCGGTGCGCGGCGAACGGCAGCGTTCCGGCCAGCAACATGACCCCGCTGACGACCAGGGCGCCGCCGGTGGACCACACGGCGCCGAGGCCCAGAGCGAGCGGCGGCCCGGCGACGAAGGTGACCTCGAGCAGGGTGGACTCGAGCGCGAACAGCGCCGGCAGCTCTGAGGGACGCGAGACGATCGCGGGCAACAGGGTGCGCACGCAGGCGGCCACCGGAGGGGTGGCCAGGCCGGCGACGCCGGCCAGCGCGACCAACAGCGCGTGGGGGCTGTCGGCCGGCTGCAGTCCCATCGCGACGAGGGTGGCGGCGGTCACCGCCGCTCCGACCAGAAGCACAGAGCTCTGGCCGTGGCGGTCGACCAGGCGTCCCAGTGCCGGCGAGGCCAGCGCGCCGCAGATCGCGTAGGCGCTACAGGCCAGCCCGGCGACCGCGAACGAACCGGTCACCTGCTGGGCGTGGACGAGGATCGCGATGCTGAGCATCGCCAGCGGCAGCCTGGCCACGACGGAGCTGGTCAGGAGCGCGCGGCCGTGGGAGCCGGCCAGGAGGGGAGATCTGCGTTGCGTGGTCATGACCGGCAACGTACGCCCGGAACGGTCCGTCGATAAGGGCCATTCCGGGTCCGGGTCAGTGGTCCAATTCGGCCGGCGGTGCGCCGGCCGCTCTCACGGACCGCGCAGGAGATCGGCCACGGTCTCGATCCCGCGGCGGATGGCCGGCTCGCTGAGGTCGCCGAAGCCGATGACCAGCTCGGGCGGCCGCGCCCGGACCGTCCACGTCAGATCGCTCATCGGGTACAGCCCCACCGAGCGCGACCGGGCCTCGTCGGCGATGGCGCGCTCGTCGCTGTCCTCCGGCAGGCGGGCGACGGCGTGGAAGCCGGCGGCGAGCCCGCGTAGCTCCACCTCGGGGGCGTGGGTGGCGAGCGCGTCGATCAGTGCCGCGCGCTTGCTCGCATAGCGGGCGCGCATCGCCCGGAGGTGGCGGTCATAGCGGCCCGATTGAATGAGCGTGGCCAGCGCCAGCTGGTCGAGCCCCGGGGACCCGCGATCGTCGAGCTCCTTGGCGTCGGCGATCTCCTCCACCAGTCCGGGGGGACAGACGATCCACCCCAGGCGCATCGCGGGGGCCAGCGACTTGGAGACAGTGCCGAGCAGGGCGACGTGCGCGGGGGCCAGCCCCTGGAGCGCGCCGATCGGGTCACGGTCGTAGCGAAACTCGGCGTCGTAGTCGTCCTCCAGGATGGTGGCTCCGCGCTCCTGCGCCCAGGCGGCGATGTCCTGACGGCGCCCGGGGCCCAGGACGACGCCGGTGGGGGACTGATGAGCGGGCGTGAGCACGACGGCGTCGGCACCCGACCGCGCCAGCGCCGACGCGTCGACGCCGAGCTCGTCGACGTTGACGGGGACGCCCTCGAGTCCCCACCAGTGCGCGCTGAGCGCCGGGTCGACATCGCCGGGATCCTCGAGTGCGACCCGCCGGGCGCCGCGCCGGGCCAGCGTGCGCAGCACGAGGTTCGCGCCCTGTGCGAAGCCGGCGCAGACGATGATCCTCTCCGGGTCGGTGACCGCCCCGCGGACCCGGCGCAGGTACCCGGCGAGGACCTCGCGCAGTGTGCGCTCGCCCCGGGGGTCGCCGTAGCCCAGCGCCTGGGCGGGCGCTGAGCGGCTGACCTCGCGCATGGCCCACACCCAGTCCTGGCGCGGAAAGCTCGCCAGGTCCGGCTTGCCCGGCGCGAAATCGATGGCCGGCCGCCGAGGCGGGTCGGCCCGGGCGGGGACCGGCGCGGGGGCCGGTTGTGCTCCGGCGGCCACGCGAGTGCCCGAGCCGGTGCGGGTGCTGAGGAAGCCCTCGGCATGCAGTTGCGCGTAGCACTCCTGGACGAGGCCCCGCGAGACGCCGAGCTCGCCGGCCAGCGCCCGCGAGGAGGGGATCCGCTCGTCCGGTCCCAGGCGTCCGCTCTGGATCGCGTCGCGCAGCGCGCGCTCGAGCTGGGCCGTGAGCGGCTGGGCCCCGTCCCGGTCGAGGCGCACCAGCAGCTCCGGGCCCAAACCGGACCACTCAACTGACATCGAAAACGATCTTACCGGCGGTCCATTTCCCGAGCCGCGGACGCGTGGTGCAACCATTGAGGGCGAGATGGATCTCGCGCCCGGGTATCGCGAATTCGCACCGCCGCCGGCCCTGGCCGCGCTGGTCGAGTGCCTGTGGGTGCGCACCTGCGCCGATGAGGACCAGGTGCTGATCATGCCCGACGGGGCCAGCGACGTCATCTGGCGCCAGGGCAGCGGCACCATGATCGTGGGCCCTGACACCACCGCCCGCGCCTACTCTCGCGAGGCCGGCGAGCTCCTGATCGGCCTGCGCTTCCGTCCCGGCGCCGGTGGAGGCGGGATCGGCGTACCGCTGCATGCGCTGTGCGACCAGCAGGTGGACGCCCGCGACGTCGCGCGCGCCTTCGACCTCGACGGCGACCTCCCGCCCGCCGCCGTGTTCAGGGAGCTGCTCACCGCAGCCGCGGAGCGCCGGCCTGACCCGATCGTCGTCGCCGCCGCCCCGCACGTCGCTGACCGCGGCGCCGCCGCTCTGGCCCGCGAGCTCGCCATCAGCGAGCGCCAACTGCGCCGGCGCTTTCACGCCGCGGTCGGCTACGGGCCGGGCACGCTGGCCCGGGTTCTGCGCTTCCGCCGCTTCCTCGGCCTGGTCGACGACGGACGCGACGACCTGGCCGGCGTGGCCTTCGACGCCGGCTACGCGGACCAAGCCCACCTCACGCGCGAGAGCCGGCGCCTAGCGGGGATCAGCCCGCGGGAGCTCGTCGCGGCGCGCCGCACCGCGTCCGTTTGATTCAAGACCCGGCCGGACACGGCGCGCGATCCTTGACGCCATGACCGTCGACCTCATCGCCGCCCAGGCCTTCATGGCCACGCACGCCCGCCTGCTGGACCGCCGCCGCTACGCCGTCCTTGACGGCGAGGGCGACCCGCCCGCGGTCCTCGCTGCCCTCGCGGCCTACGGCAACGCCGACGGCGGCTACGCCTGGGGGCTGGAACCCGACCTGCGCAGCACCGAGAGCCAGCCCGGCGCGGCCGGGCACGCGTTTGAGACCTTCGCCGAGGTCGCCCCCGTCACCAGCCCGCGCGCCGGCGCGCTGTGTGACTGGCTGGGCTCCGTCACCCTCGAGGACGGCGGCCTGCCGTTCACGCTGCCGGTGACCAATGATGCCGGCGTGGCGCCGTGGTTTCAGAGTGGCGACCCCGCGGCATCGTCGCTGCAGATCACGGCGTTCGTGGTCGCCGCGGCCCACCGCGTCGCCGCACACGACGCGGCGGTGGCGGCGCACCCCTGGCTCGCGCGCGCCACCGACTACTGCCTGGCCGCGATCGACGCCCTGGACGAGAACCCGTTCGCCTACGTGCTGGCCTTCTCGATCCGCCTGCTCGACGAGATCCACGACCGCCGCGCTGAGGCGCCGGCGCTGGTCGAGCGCCTGGGCGCGCTTGTCCCCGCCGACGGTCGGGTGCCCGTCGCCGGCGGCGCCGAGGGGGAGACCCTGCGCCCGCTTGACATCGCCCCGGACCCGAACCGGCCCGCGCGCCGCCTCGTGGACCCCGAGCACGTCGCCGCCGACCTCGAGCGCCTGGCCGCCGGCCAGCAAGACGACGGCGGCTGGACGGTGGACTACCTACCGATCTCACCGGCCGGCGCGATGGACTGGCGGGGCTACGCCACCGTCAAGGCGATCCAGACGCTGCGTCGCAACGGGGTGATCGCGGCGATAGGGCGATAGGGCTGGCTCAGGGTGACGACGTGGGCTCGAGGTGGGTGACCTCGAAGCCGAAGCGCTGGGCCAGGCGGTCGGCGACGAGCGAGCGATGGCAGGCGCCGGCGGTCGCCTCGACGCACAGCAGGGCGCCCAGCCCGTGGACGGGCAGCTGCGCGATCAGCGGCTCTAGCGGGACGAGGTCCAGGATCTCCTCGGTGTAGGTGCGGATGTACTCGGGTGCGAGCCGGACGCGGGAACGCTTGCCCACGCCCTGGCGGTCGTCGTCGCGGTACTGGAGCTGGCGCATCTCGGTGTCGGGGGCCAGCTCGGGGTGGTACTCGTAGCCGATTCGCGCCTCGTCCAGCAGCTGCTGGAGCCGCTGGGCGTTGGCCCACGCGTACCGCGCCCCGCGGACCCCGCGGCGCTGGCGGATGTCGAAGACCTTGGTCACCCCGGCCTCGTCCAGCGCGGCGATGAAGCTCGTCGCGTCGAACTCGTAGACGCCGATGGTCGCGATCCGAGGGCTCACCCCCCGGCCAGGGCCAGCCGGGCGAGCTGCTCGATCCCCTCGTGCGAGGACGCGACCACCAGAAAGCGCTTGACGTGGCAGAACAGCGCATCGGGCACGCCGGTGACCGCCACGAGGTCCGCGCCCTCGCGCCCGGCCCACGCCTCGGGGAGGTCGCGGCGGTTCTCAAAGGAGCCCAGCTCGCGCGGCACCGCCTCCAGACCGAACCCCTGGCGCTTGGGGTAGATGATGTACAGGGCGTCGGGCGCCGCCGGGACCAGCACCTGCTTCCAGGGGGCGTTGACGGGCAGCTCGATGAGGCGGGGGTCGGTGACGGCGGCGATCGCTTCCTGCACGATGCGCGCCGACCGCCGGCCCGAGGCCGCCGACAGCACCTCGCGGGCGAGGATCCCGCGCGCCACGTCAACCGCCTCGTCGAAGCGCAGCCGCTCCTGCTCGGGAGTGAGTGCCTCGTCCCAGCGCCCGTTGAAGGCGCCCACAACCCCGTTGACCGTCAGCGGGTAGACGCCCTCGACCAGCGACTCGGTGAGCTGCTGGCCGGTGTCGTTGGCGTCGACGCCTCCGACCAGGCTGGCGTCGACCGCATCGGCGACCTCGGCGTCGCCGTCGCACACCCGCACGCCGAACGCCTGCCAGATCAGGCCGAAGGAGGCGTACCGGATCCCGTTGGGCCGCACGGCGTCGAACTCGCGCTGGTGGTGGTCAAAGTCCCCGGTGGCCGGGTCGTGGCGAAAGCCGACGTCGATGCGCAGATCGGCGCGCGCCAGCGTGTCGCGGTCGCGGGTGCGCAGCACCTCGATGGGCTCCCCCAGGAGCATGAGCGCAGCGATCGCGAACACCTCGTCGGCGTGAAAGGAACCATCATGGGTGGCGATGAGCATGCGCCCAGACTCTAGGGCTGGGGCGCTCGGGAAAGCGATTGTCCGCCAGATGAGCGAAACTTCGGCCCGCACGCGCTGTTGTGTGCAGAAGCCGAGTCCCTGGAGCCGCCACAGCCAGGGAACGGGGAACCCAAGTCGTTTGGGGCGAATCCAGCGGTGATCCGCCGGTAGTGCTCGATCAGAGCGCGAGCCCGTCAGCTAACCCCGTAGGCGACCGGCATGTCAGCTGAAGTCGACCATTGCGGGGTTTCGCGTGTCCGTATCCAGAACCGGTTCTGTCGTTGGCGTCGCCATGAGCGCGCAGAGGCGACCCTCTCGGGTCCTGTGGGCGCTGGCCGTGCTGGCAGCCCTCGTGGTCACCGTGGCGCTCGGCACGGGGGTTTCCCGTGCTGCGGATGGGACGGGCGGGAATCCGTTTCAGCGCGTTCTGCGCCTCGGCGACCACGGCGCCGACGTCCGCTCGCTGCAGCAGATGCTCACGCAGGTGGGCATCCCCACCGGCACCGACGGCCAGTTCGGCTCCGGCACGCAGGCGTCCGTGCGCAGCTTCCAGGCCGATGCGCACCTCAGCCCGCCGAGCGGGACGGTCGGCGCGCACACCGCGCAGACGCTGCAGCAGTGGGTGAGCAACGGCACGCACGCCTCGGCCCCGGCCCCCTCCACGGCGCACGCGGCGCAGGCGCCCGCCGGCGACAACGCGACGCTCGTCAACGGGCTGGCGGTCGCGCCGGCCGACGCCCCGGCGGTGGTCAAGCAGGTCATCGCCGCGGCCAACTCGATCGCCACCACTCCCTACCTGTTCGCCGGTGGCCACGGCAGCTGGAAGTCCTCGGGCTATGACTGCTCCGGTTCGGTCGGCTTCGCCCTGCACGGCGGCGGGCTGCTGTCGCAGACCGAGGACTCGGGCCAGATGGAGAGCTACGGCCTTTCGGGCGCCGGCCAGTGGATCACGCTGTACACCAACGCCGGCCACGTCTACGCCAAGATCGCCGGGCTCTACTACGACACCGCCGCCCAGAGCTCGTCCGACAACCAGGATCGCTGGTCCACGCACCGCGTGTCGCCGGCGGACGGCTTCGTCGTCCGCCACCCTCGCGGCCTCTGACGGACCGCCGGTCTCACAGGATGGTCAGGGGACGCGTTCCATGAGTAGTGAGAGGACGCGCCCCCGACCACCCGCGGCTGCTTCTCGGCCTGCTTTTGGTGGCGCCGTTCATGGCGCAGGCCGACGCGACGATCGCCAACGTTGCCACCCCGTCGATCCACGCCGACCTGCATGCGTCGGGAGCGACGCTCGAGCTCGTCATCGGCGCGTATCTGATCGCCTTCGCGGTTCTCTTGATCACCGGCGCCCGCTTGGGCCAGACCCATGGCTACAAGCGGATGTACCTGAGCGGCATGGCCCTGTTCAGCTTCGCGTCGCTGCTCTGCGGGCTGGCCCCTGACCCGATCGTCCTCGTCGCCGCCCGGGTACTGCAGGGTGGCGGCGCGGCGCTGATGTTCCCGCAGACTCTCACCGGGATCCAGCTCAACTTCCGCGGCGCGGCGCGGATACGTGCCATCGGCCTGTACGCGATCGCGCTCTCCTCCGGCGCGGTGATCGGCCAGGCGCTGGGCGGCGCGCTGGTCTCCGCCGATGTGCTCGGTCTGGGCTGGCGGGCGATCTTCCTCGTCAACGTGCCGATCGGGGCCGCCGGGCTGGCCGCGGCAGCACGCATGCTGCCCGCGGACCGCACCGGATCGCGGCGCCGGCTCGACGTGCGCGGAGTGTGCTGGCTGTCGACGGCCTTGCTGGCCCTCGTGGTTCCGCTGAGCCTCGGCCGCGCCGAGGGATGGCCCCTGTGGACGTGGCTGATGCTGGCCGCGAGCCTGCCCGCGGGCACGGCCTTTCTGATCGGCGAACGCCGCCTGGCCAGGTCCGGCGCAGCGCCGCTGGTCAACGTTCGCGTCCTGGTCCAGCGTCCGGTGCTGTGGGCACTGGTGAGCCTCACCCTCGCTACCGGCACCTACTACGCCCTCCTGTTCACGCTCGCCCAGTACCTCCAACAGGGACTTGGCCGCAGCGCGCTCGTCTCCGGGCTCACGCTGGTGCCGTGGGTGTCGGCGTTCGGCGCCGCCGGCCAACTGCTGCGCCGCTTGCCGCGGGCGCTGCACCGCCACGCGCCGGCGGCCGGTTGCGCGCTGCTCACCGCCGGGTTTGCCGGCACCAGCGGCGCGCTGCTTGCCGGGTGGCACGGCGAGGTCCTGCTCGGCGCGGTGTTCGCTGCGGGCGGTCTGGGCCTTGGCACCCAGTTCAGCGCGCAGCTCGGCCACCTCACCGAGTCCGTGCCGTCGGACTACGCGGCCGACATCAGCGGGGTCAGCACCACGCTGATGCAGATCGGCGGCGCCATCGCAGTGGCGGCCTTCGGGACGTTGTACCTCGCGCTCGCGGGCGCCACTCCGGGTGCCGGCGGCCCTGCAGGTGCGGCGACGCACGCATTCGCCGTCGTCACCGGCACGCTGGCCGGAGCCGGCCTGCTGGCGACGGTGGCCGCTCGCGCGGCGGCACGGCCGGCCTCGCTAGGAGGCGTCCGGCTGGGCGCGGGGCGTCATCACCACGCGCAGGTCGCCCCAGCGAAACGTGGTTGACCCGCCGCCCCACGGCCTCTCGGCGGGGTGCGTTGACTGGGACGGGAGCGGATGCACGCCATGCAGGCGGTGCACATAGCGAAAGGCGTGGGCGCGCAGGGCCCGCTGTGCGTGCAGCGGTCCCGTCCGCCACCCGGCGGCCAGCAGCTGCGCCCCATGCCACAGCTCCCAGTGCCAGCGCCGGAAGGAGACCCGGCCCCGAGGCAGCAGGTGCAGGTCGTAGGTCAGCTCGAGTGGCTCGGTCATCGGTGCGATTTGTGAGCGGGCAGCCTCGGCTTCGGGGCTGCAGATCGATGCTAGCCAGGCCCCCGCGCGGCCCCGTGCTCGTGCCCGGGCACCGAGCACGCCAGAATCGGAGCCGTGCTCTCCATCGCCGACATGCCGATCCCGGTGCGCACGCTCGGGCTGGCCCTGCGTCCCGAGCGCGATCTCGACGCGCCGCTCGAGCAGGTACGGGTATGGGCGCACGCGCACGGTGTCACCCTCGCCGGGGTGGAGGACGATGGCCGGCTGCCCGACACGGTGGCCCGGCGCCCCGAGGGGTCTCTGGCCGAGGGCTGCGACGTCGTCCTGGCGCTGGGCGGGGATGGCACCATGCTCGGCGCCCTGCGCGTCGCCGCTCCCCACGGGGTGCCGGTGCTGGGCGTCAATCTGGGGACGCTCGGCTACCTCACCGAGATCGACGCAACCCACCTGGAGGGAGCTCTCGCCGCGCTCCACGGCGGCGCCTACACGATCGAGCGTCGCAGCGGCCTGGCCCTCGCCGCCCGCGAGGGGATCGCGGCGCAGGTCGCGTTCAACGACGTCGTGCTCACCCGGGTCCCGGGCCGCGGGCAGGCGGCGCTGGCCCTCGAGATCGACGGCGAGCTACTGGCGCGCTACGCCAGCGACGGAGTCATCGCGGCCACCCCGCAGGGCTCGACCGCGTACGCGTTCGCCGCGGGCGGCCCGCTGGTCTCCCCGCGCGCCCACGGGATGATCGTGATGCCCGACGCGCCGGCCGGCCTCTTTAATCGCGCCATCGTGCTGGCCGAGGGGGAGGCGCTCGGCATCGAGATCCTCCGCACGAGCGCCCCGGTGTCGATCGAGCGCGACGGCCAGCTGCTGGGGCACGCCGACCCCGGGGCCCGGCTGGAGATCCTGGCCCGGCCCGACGCCGCGCGGGTCGTCCGCGTGCACCCCGGCGGCTTTGCCGAGCGCGCCCGGCGCAAGCTTGGGATCACCGATCCCGCGGGCCTGGCCGACTTCGACCTCGCCGGGCACGAGCGCTAGCGCTAGCGCAAGTCACGCGGCGGCGCGGTCGCCGAGCTCGACGTCCAGGTGCTCGCGCAGCCCGCGGCGGCCCGCGTCGGTCAGGCGCACCGCGCGGCCACTGCGGGCCCGCTCGATCCACCCGCGCTGAAGCATCCGCTCGGCCAGGCCCGCGCCGAGACCGCCGGCGAGGTGGTGGTGCTGCTCGGTCCAGTCGGTGCAGTAGCGGATGAGCGGCCGCCGCCGCGCCCGTAGCGC
>DASXCN010000125.1:0-5907 GCA_036491155.1 Solirubrobacteraceae bacterium
GCTGCGGCCCGCGCCGTCGCGTCGGCCTCCACCTCGGCCCAGACGACTTGGAAGAGTGCCTCCTTGCCGGAGAAGTGGTGATACACCGCGCCCTTGGTGACGCGGGCGGCGGCGGCGATCTCGTCAATCGACGTCTGGGCGGAGCCCTTGGTGCCAAACGCCGCCCGGGCGGCGGCGAGCACGGCGCGGCGCGTGGCCTCCACGTGCTGGGAGCGCAGGGTCTGAGACGGGGCCGCGTCGCCCTGGTCCGTCATCTCTCGCCGCGGCATGCGCGCAGTATGTCAGCGGGGTCTGACCGTGCCCCGCGCGTACCAGGCGCGGGCCTCGAGCGTGAACGGGCCCTGCGGAACCCGGGTCATGAGCACCTCGCGCACGCGTGAGCGCTGCTCCTGGGTCAGTGCGGCCAGGTGCTCTCCCGCCGGCCCGACGCCGAGGGTGAGTGGAGTCCAGAAGTCCTCGAAATCCGCGTAGTCCGCCGACGCCATGAGCACGCCGGCGGCGACGTCCTGGAGCTCGGCGCGCCGCAGCCTGTCCGCGATGTCGCCCTCGCGCGTGCCCGCCAGGTCGCGCTCGCCACGGGCGCCGGGGTCGACCTCTCCGATCGCCTCCCACAGGTAGCGCAGCATCGTCATCCCGCCCCCCGCCGTGTCCCACATGCACGCGGCCACCGTGCCCCCGGGCCGGGTGACGCGCCTCATCTCGCTCACGCCGCGGTCCGGGTCGCTCATGAAGGCGATGACCAGGCACGACAGCGCCGCGTCAAACGCCTCGTCGGGCCACGGGAGCTGCTCGGCCACGCCCTCGCGGACGTCGGCGCCCGGGTTGCGCTCGCGACAGGCGGCCACGAACCGCGCAGCCGGGTCGATCGCGGCGACTTTCTCGGGGCCGACGCGCGCGGCCAGCTCGGCGGCGAGCCCGCCCGGGCCACAGCCGACGTCGACGACGCGCATGCCGGCCGCCACCCCTGCGGCGTCGGCGAGCGCCACCGCGAGTGTGCCGGTGTAGCGCCCCATGAAGCGGTCGTAGTCGGCCGCCGGTCCCCCGAACTGCATCGCCCCACTCAACTGCACGTGGACGTTCGCGTCAAGGCCGGTGCGCGCACAAGTTCGCGGAGGAGAACCGTGCAACAACAGACCCCGTTCCGTCCGCAGCCCGCCCGAATATATGCTCGCCCATTGGGGTTCCCGCGACCGCGCGTCGCGGAGCGAGGCAGTGATCAGTGGCCTGGACCGGGCCTGAAGGCAACACGATCCTGAGGGGGTCATCATGACGGCAGGTATCACCACCGACGCGGATTTCGCGTTCGCAGGGCTGGATACGCCCGAGGTGGCAGCGGCGGAGCCCGCCGCGCACATCACCGCGGCGACGCCCAATCCGCTGGGAGCGCTGGCGGCGCTGGCCGGGACCTGGAAGGGCCACGGCTTCAACTCGATCTGGCGGCCGCATCATCCGGCCTCGCAGGACCGCTTCCTCGAGCTCAACAAGACCGACGAGACGATCGTCTTCACGGCGATCAACGGCGCCATCCCCAACCGCGGGCTGGCGATGCCCGACATCGAGATGTTCGGCCTCACCTACCTGCAGCAGATCAGCGAGTCCAGCACGGGCGCCGGGCTGCACATCGAGCCGGGGATCTGGGCCACGGTGCCGCACACCTCCGATCCCAACGAGCCGCCGTCCGTCGTCCGCATGGCCTCGATCCCGCACGGCACCGTCGTGCTCGCCCAGGGCGTGGCCCAGGTGCTCCAGGGCGGCCCGCAGAATATCCCGGACAACAACATCCTGCCGTTCTTCTTCGGTAGCGCGGCGCCGGCCAACAACGCCTTTAACTCCGTGTCGCAGACCTTCACCGAGCTCGACCTGTCACAACCAACGTCGTTCCGGTTCGTGGCGCCGGGCGTGACCCAGGCCATCGTCAAGAACCCCAACAGCGTGCTGCAGGACGCGCTGCAGGCCTCCCTGCACAACACGAACATGAAGAGCCGGACGTTCCTGCACGTCGCGACCAACCACAACGTCATCAAGGCCGGCGGCGGCACCGCCAACACGGCGTTTCTGGCGGCCAGCGGCAACCCTCCCGGGGGCAACGCCAAGGCGACCCAGATGGAGGCGACCTTCTGGATCGAGACGATCGCCGGCACCGGGGGCCAGCCCGACAAGCACCAGTTGCAGTACACGCAGCTGGTGATGCTGGACTTCAACGGCATTCACTGGCCGCACGTCACCGTGGGGACCTTGGTCAAGCAGTGACCGCGGGGTGAGCGGCATGGTCAGCGCGTGAGTGGGAGCCCGGCCGGCGGGCTGCGGAACGCGATCTCCGGGCACGTCTTCCAGCCCGGAGATCCCGGCTTTGCTGCCACCGCCCAGGTCTTCAACACGCGCTTTGACCAGGTCCGCCCCCTGGCGGTGGCACGCCCGGTCAACGGCACTGACGTTCGCGACGCGGTCCGGTTCACCGTGGCCCACGGCGTGCGCGTTCGCGCGCGCTCAGGCGGGCATAGCTACGCCGGCTACTCGACGCTGACCGATGGCATCGTGCTCGACCTTCGACGGCTCAACGGCGTCCGGTTCGACAAGCCCAGCGGCCTGGTCACGGTCGGCGCCGGTGCCCAGCTCATCGACCTGTACGCCGGACTGGCGCCGCACGGAGTGGCCGTCCCCGGCGGATCCTGCCCGTCGGTGGGGATCGCGGGGGTCGCCCTGGGCGGCGGGTTCGGTCTGGCCAGCCGTCACCTCGGTCTGACCATCGACAGCCTCCACGCCGTGAAGGTGGTGACCGCCGACGGCAGCCTGCGCACCGTCGACCAAGGGTCAGACCCCGATCTCTTCTGGGCGCTGCGGGGCGGCGGCGGCGGGAACTTCGGGATCGTCACGCAGTTCGTGTTTCGGACCCATCCCGTGCCCACCCGCAGCACGTACTTCCAGGTCAGGTGGCCGTGGCCCTCGGCAGACGCGGCGATCGACGCCTGGCAGCACTGGGCGCCGCACACCAACGACAAGATCACCTCGATCCTGCACCTCAACGCCGGCGGACCGGCGGCCATCAATGCCAACGGTCAATACCTGGGGCCGTCCGCCGACATCCCGAGGCTCCTGCAGCCGCTGCTCTCGATCTCCGGCGCCACCCTGAGCTCCAACCATGAAGCGCCGTTTCTGGCCATCCAGTTGCTGCTCGCCAACTGCGACGGCAAGAGCGTCTCGGCCTGCCACACGGTCAATGCCGCCCCCGGCGGCACCCTCGCACGCGAGTCGTTCAACGCCAAGTCCGATTACGTTGCCAGACCCCTGAACAAGGCCGGGCGCGCCGCGATGATCGCCGCCACCGAGGCGCCGGGGGCGGGCTCTCTGCTGTGCGACGCCTACGGTGGCGCCGTCGGGCGCATCGGCCCCACCGAAACCGCCTTCGCCCACCGTACCCCGCTGTTCTGCATCCAGTACTACGGAGCCGGGGCCAGCGCCGGATGGATCCACCAGGCATGGTCAAAGCTGCGCCACCACGTCTCGGGCCGGGCGTATCAGAACTACATCGACCCCGCGTTGCCCGACTGGCAGGACGCCTATTACGCCCAGAACCGTCAGCGCCTGGAGGCCGTCCGCACCCAGGTCGACCCGCACCATTACTTCAACTTCCCTCAGGCCATCGGCCGCTGACGCGTTTACCTCACACCACCGCTGGCGCGATCGACGGTAAGAACGCGCCCGGGCGCAGCACTTACGGGGCCAGGAGGTGGATTAGCATCCGACGACGTGAACGACGAGCGGGACCCTGGCGGGGCTGGGCGCGATGAGGACTCGGCCCGGTGGGTGGCTCAACTGCGGGCGGGCCACCCCCGTCATGACCAGGCGGTCGCGCGGCTCCACGAGGTGCTGCTCCGCGTCGCCTTTCACGAGCTCTCCCGCCGCCGCGGCCAGCTGGGCTCGATCGCCGGTCCCGAGCTCGAGGATCTCGCTCAGCAGTCGGCCGACGATGCGCTCATGAACATCCTCAGGCGGCTGGGCGACTTCCAGGGACTCAGCCGGTTCACCACTTGGGCCTACAAGTTTGTCGTCTTCGAGGTCTCCAGCAAGGTCGCGCGGCACGCGTGGCACCGCCATCCGCCCTCCACCGACGACCTGATCTTCGAGCATCTGCCCGACACGCTGTCGCCGCGGCCCGCCGACCGCCTGGCAACGCGTGAGCAGCTGGGGGCGCTGTCGGCGGCCATCGGCAGACTGACCGAGCGTCAGCGCGAGGTGTTCGTGGCCATCGCGCTCAACGACGTCTCCATCGACGTGGTGGCCCTCGAGCTCGGCTCCAACCGGAACGCCATCTACAAGAACCTCTTCGATGCCCGCCGCAGCCTGCGCGCCAGCCTCGCTGAGGCCGGCCATCCGGTCGTGGTCCAGGACGCCGTCACCCGATGAACGACGCCCTGCGCCACCTCGACGACCTGCTGCGCTCACTGGACGGCGACGCCGGCTGCACCGCAGGCGAGTCGATCCTCGACGCCTACGTCGACCTCGAGCTCGCCGGAGGGGATCCCGGGCGCGCGTTCCCCGGCACCGCGATCCACCTGCGCAGCTGCCCCGGCTGCCGGGCCGATCACGACGGGCTGCTGGAGGCGGCCGGCGCGTTCGGCGACCTCGCGCCTCCGGAGTGACCGGCGACCGGCGCAACGACCCGGGGCGCGCTGTCGTGACGGCCGCGGTAAGAACGAGCGAGCCCCCGGCACTGATGCCCTGACGCACCGGATCTGAAGATGCCGCCGCTGACCGGCCGCAAAGGAGCGCAGATGCCACACCGCACCCACATCGCCCACCGTATCGTCCGCACCGTCCGCCGCTGGCTGCCCGGCCCCGAGGCCATCGCCGGTGGGGCCGCCGCCACCGGGAACCCCTCCCCCCTGCTCGGCCTTGAGGCCGGCCCGCACCGCCACACCGATCCGGCGGGCACCAAGTGAGCGTCGCCACGGCGACATCGGCGCCGGCGGGACGCCTGGTCTCGCTCAACGTCGGAGGCCCGCGCGATGTCCCGTGGGAGGGCAAGACGGTGCGTACGGCGATCTGGAAGGAGCCGGTGGACGGGCCGCGGATGGTCAGGCGCATCAACATCGACGGCGACGACCAAGCCGACCGCGCGGCCCACGGCGGCGAGCACCGTGCGGTCTACGTCTACCAGCTGGACTCCTACCGCTACTGGGAGCAGCAGCTGGAGCGCAGCGACTTCACCTACGGCCAGTTCGGGGAGAACTTCACCGTCGAGGGGCTCGCCGACGACGAGGTCTGCATCGGCGACCGCTACCGGATCGGCGGCGCGATCTTCGAAGTCACCCAGCCGCGGGTGACGTGCTTTCGCCTGGGGATCCGCATGGAAGAGCCCCGGATGCCCTCGCTGCTCGTGGCCCACCACCGGCCGGGGTTCTACCTGCGCGTTCTGGAGGAGGGGCCCGTGCAGGCCGGGGACGCGATCACCCGGCTGGGGCGCGGGCCCGAGCAGCTCAGCGTGGCGGACGTCGACGGCCTGCTCTACCTGCCGCACCGCTCGCACCGCACGCTGGAGCGCGCGCTGCGCATCCCCGCTCTCAGCGAGGGGTGGAAGGGCTCCTTCCGCGCCCTGCTCGAGCAGAACCAGACGGCCGCGGCGGAGCCGGCACCGCCGGCATGGCCGGGGTTCGCGCCGCTCACCGTCACCGCCATCGCGCGTGAGAGCGCCACCATCACCTCGTTCACGCTGGCCCCCGTCGACAGCGTCGCCCCGGCGCCGGGCGCGGTCAGCTCCGGGCAGTACCTCACCCTCCGCCTGCGCCCGGGTGGGCCCGACGGGCCGGAGGTCATCCGCAGCTACTCGCTCTCCTGCCCCGCCGGTCGCGACGGGTACCGCATCAGCGTCAAGCGCGAGGCCCACGGCGCCGGGAGCGCCTTCCTGCA
>DASXCN010000126.1:0-2270 GCA_036491155.1 Solirubrobacteraceae bacterium
ATCGAGACCGCGATCTTCCGCCGCAAGACGATCGTGTTCGAATACCACACGATGGAGCGCGACGATGTCGGCACGCGCCGCGTCGACCCGTACCAGCTGCTCTACCAGGGCGGCCAGTTCTACGTGGTGGGCCGCTCGCACGAGCGCAACGCGATCCGCGTCTTCCGCCTCTCGCGCATTCGCGGCAAGGTCGGCTACGCCACCAAGGCCGAGCACGACTTCCTGCGCCCCGACAACTTCGACCCCCGCGGCTACGCCAACCGGATCGATTGGCAGTTCGGCGAGCCGGTGGGGACCGCCGAGGTCTGGATCGGCAGCCGCATCGCCTGGCAGATCGAGCGTCACTTCGGCCGCTACGGCGAGATCCGCGCCGCCGGCGACGACGACGTGCTGTTCATCACCCCCTACGCCAACTCCCGCCAGCTCGTCGCCTGGGTGCTGGGGCTGGGCGAGAACGCGCGCATCGCTGGTCCGCCCGAGCTCGTGGACGAGCTGCGCGAACGGGTCGGCCTGCTGGTGGAGCGCCACTCGGGCGAGCCCCAGGTCGCCGACGCCGCCCCGTCGCCCGCCGGCGCGGCTGAGGGGGACAGGGCCCCTGCGGACGCCGGCACCGAGGACAACGGGGCCCGCCCCGGTCGCGGTCGTGGCGAGAGCGAGGGCGAGGACACCAACGGCCACCGGGCCGACGCCGCCATCCGCCCCGAGCGCTTTGCGCGGCTGGTGACGCTGGCCAGCATCCTCATCGATGCCGGCCGCGGCGGCCGCCTGCTCGACGTCAAGGAACTGTGCGCCACGCTCAAGGTCTCAGATCAGGAGCTGCGCGAGGACATCTCGGTGCTCAACGTCGTCAACTTCGGCGCCGGCACGTACGTGCTCTACGCCGAGATCCAGCCCGACGGCTCGATCGAGGTCGACCCCGAGCCCTACGGCGACTCCTTCGCGCGGCCCGCGCGCCTGCTCCCGGTGGAGGCCAAGGCGCTGATCGCGGCCATCGACCTCATCGGCGAGCACATCCCCGAGGGGTCGCTGACCTCCGTGCGCCAGAAGATCGTCGCCGCGCTGGGCGAGGATCCCGTGCACGAGGGCCTCCAGTTCGCCGCGCCCGGCGGCGACAACGTGGAGATCGCGGGCGTGGTGTCCAGCGCCATCGCCCAGCGGCGGATGCTGATCTTCGAGTACTACAAGTCCAACGAGGACGAGTTCACCAGCCGCCGGGTCGAGCCCTACGCGCTCATCAACGGCCGCGAGGGCTGGTACCTGGCCAGCTTCGACCCCACCCGCGACAGCGTCCGCCACTTCCGCCTGGACCGCATCAAGTCCGCCACCGTGACCGACGAGCGGTTCGAGGCCCGCCCCGACGTCAACCCCGCCGCCGACGTCGACGGGTGGCCCAGGACCGGCGAGGTCCCCGCCTCCAGCCGCGCCCGCGTGTGGATCTCCCCCGAGCGCGCCCGCTGGGCCCGCGAGGAGCGCCAGGTCGTCTCCGAGCTGCAGGACGGCGCGCTGGTGGTGGAGCTCGGCTTCGCCGGTGTCGACTGGCTGGTCCGCGAAACCCTCAAGGAGGCGGGCGATGCCGTGGTGCTCGAGCCCGCCGACGCCCGCGAGGCGGTGCGCCACGCCGCCGAGGCCATCGGCGCCGGGGCCCAGCTCGTCTCCTAGCCGAAGCACCACCTCGCCGCGAGAGATCAGCGTCACCTGTGGTTGTGGTCATCTCCGCATACCCCCGCTCAAACTAAACTTATAAGTTTACTTGTCTAATCGTCGCAGCCAGATCCAGATGTCCGAGGCAGAGCTGCGCGCCTTCGTGGCCGAGCAGCGCACGATCGTCTGCGCCACCCACGGCCCGCGCGGCTGGCCGCACGTGATGCCGCTCTGGTTCGTCGTGCGCGGCGCCGACATCTGGGCCTGGACCTATGCCAAGTCCCAGAAGGTGCGCAACCTGGAACGGGACCCGCGCGCGACGCTGCAGATCGAGACCGGCGAGAGCTATGACCAGCTGCGCGGCGTCATGCTGGAGACCACCGCTCAGCTGCACCAGGACACCGACGCGGTGGCCGCGCTAGGCGCCGAGATCCTGGGGCGCTACGCCGGCGGGACCGCCGGCTCGCAGGTCGACGACGCGATCCTGGCCCAGGCACGCAAGCGCGTGGGAATGCAGTTCGTCGTGCAGCGGGTGACCAGCTGGGATCACCGCAAGCTCGCCGGCACGTACTGAAACCACTACATTTGCGCGCGATGCCTGCACTCAAGGGCCTGATCCTGTCCGGCGG
>DASXCN010000127.1:0-8973 GCA_036491155.1 Solirubrobacteraceae bacterium
CGGCACCACGACCTCGTCGGCGAGCCGGGCCGCGACCGCGGCCAGCTTGCCCGAGACGCCGAGATGGCCGGTGGCGCATGTGGGATGCAGCGCCACCGAGCCCAGCCGGTGGGTGATCTGCAGACGCTCGAGCAGGTGATCGTGGATCCAGCTGACAGAGTCGATCACCTCGACGCCGTCGAGCGCGACGTTCTCGCGCAGGCCGAGGCTGCAGGAGCTGGCGTCCATGACCACGGGTAGCTCGCCGTCGCCGGTCCAGCGGCGCAGCGCCGCACCGGTCCGGGTCGCCATCTCGGCCAGGCCGTCGACGTAGCCCTTGGAGCTCCATGGGGTGGCGCAGCAGTGCCCGGCCACGTCGGCCGGGATCCACAGCGGCCGGCCCGCCCGCGCGGAGACGGCCACCAGCGCCTCGGGGAGCGTGGGGCCGTCCGGAGCGGATCCCGCCGCGCCCACCCGGCCGAAGATCCGGTTGATGCACGCGGGCAGATACACCGCGGCGGCGCCCGAGCGCTCCGTGCGCGGCATCCGCGTCGGCGCCGGCGGCGGCACAGCGCGCCCGTGCAGGCGGCGCGGCACCAGCCGGGCGGCGCGCAGGCCGGTCCGGGCGGCGCCCTCGGCCACCCCGTAGTGGCGCGCGGCGACCGTCGCGGCGCGCTGGGCGCGCGGGCCGTGCTCACGCAAGCGGAGGTCCTTGATCAGCGTGCCGGTGTCGATGGCCACCGGGCAGGCGGCCTTGCAGGAACCGTCGGCGGCACAGGTCTCGATCCCGTCGTACTCGAACTGCTCAGCGAGCGCTGCCCGCACCGGCGAGCCGGGGGCCTGGCGCGCCATCTCGCGGCGCAGGACGATTCGCTGGCGCGGCGTGGTGGTCAGGTTCTGCGAGGGACACACCGCCTCGCAGAAGCCGCACTCGATGCACTTGGTGACGCTCTCCTCGACCTCGGGCACGGTCTTGAGATTGCGCAGGTGCACGCCGGGATCGCGGTTGAGCACGACGCCGGGGGCGAGGATGCCCGCGGGGTCGGCCAGCCGCTTGACCTCCCACATGAGCTCGGTGGCCACGGGGCCCCACTCGCGCTCGACGAACGGCGCCATGTTGATCCCGGTGCCGTGCTCCGCCTTGAGCGAGCCGTCGTACTTGTCGACGATGAGCGCGACGAGCTCCCCGATGAAGGCGTCGTAGCGCTCGAGCTCGCCCTCCTTGCCGAACTCGGCGGTGAGGATGAAATGCAGGTTGCCGGCCGACGCGTGGCCGGCCAAACCGGGCAGGAAGCCGTGCGCGAGCAGCAGCGCCTGCAGGTCCTTGGCCGCCTCGGCGACGCGGACGGGCGGGACGCACACGTCCTCGATGAGCATGGTGATCCCGGGCGGGCGCATCGCCGCCAGCAGTCCCTGCATGCCCTCGCGCACGCGCCACAGCATCTCGACCTGGTCGGCCTCGCGCGAGAACGCGACCGGTTCGCGGCCGCCGTGCGCGCGGAGGATCGCGGTGGCGGCGTCCTCGAGCGGGCGCAGCTCCTCCGGCGTCTCGGCGCGGAACTCGACGAGCAGCGCCGCGGAGGTCGGGGGCAGCTCCTTCCACGCCTCGGGCGTGCCGGGCATGTTCCAGGCGGCGGCGATGAGCGTCGGGGCCACCATCAGCTCGGTGGCGGTGGCGCCGGCGTCGACGAGCTCGCCGACGGCGCCCGCGGCGGCGTCGAGGTCCTCGAAGCTCACCAGGGCCAGCGTCGTGTGTCGGCCGAGCGGAACGGTGTCGAACACCGCCTCGGCCACGAAGGCGAGCGTGCCCTCGGAGCCGACGACGAGCCTGCGGAAGATCTCGAGCGGGGTGTCGGCATCCAGGAAGGCGCACAGCCGGTACCCGGTGGTGTTCTTTATCTGGAACTTGCGCGCGATGCGCTCGGCCAGCTCGCCGTCGGCGCGGATGCGGTCACGGATGCGCTCAAGCCCGGCGGCAAGCTCCGGCGCGGCGGCGGCGAAGCGCGCCTCGGCGTCGGGGGCGGCGGTGTCGATCACGGCGCCATTGGCCAGCACGAGGGTCATCGCGCTCACCGTGCGGTAGGAGTCGGCCACGACGCCGCAGCGCATGCCGCCCGAGTTGTTGGCGATCACCCCGCCGACGCAGGCGATATTGGTGGAGGCCGGGTCGGGCCCGATGCGACGGCCGTGGCGGACCAGGAGGCGGTTGGCGTGGCCGAGGACGACCCCGGGCTGCGCTCGCAGCCGCGCCCCTGAATCCTCCACGCGCGCCCGGCGCCAGTGGCGGCGCACGTCGACGAGGATCGCGTCGGTCTGGCTCTGGCCGTTGAGGCTGGTGCCGCCGGCGCGGAAGGTGACGGGCACCCCGAGCTCGGTGGCGCAGCGCAGCAACGTGCCCATGTCGTCGGTGTCGCGCGGCGCCACGACCGCCTGCGGGATCAGGCGATAGGCGCTGGCGTCGGAGGCGTAGCGGACGAGGTCCAGCGCACGGCTGAGGACCCGGTCGGCGCCGAGGGCGGCGACCAATCGGGAACGCAGGGGCTCGGGCGTGCCCGCGGCCACCCAGTCGGGTGCCCGGTCGGGCGCCGGGCCGGGCACTACTCCAGCCACATCCCGGACGCCACCGGGACCTGGATGACCCGCGGGCCGTCGTCGGCCGCGACGGCCGCGCGCAGGGCCTCAGTCAGCTCCTCGCGGCCGGTGACGTCCTGGGCGGGAACGCCATAGCCGCGGGCGACGGCGGCGACGTCGAGGCCTGGCAGGTCCAGCCCCGGCGCGCCGGTCACCTGCTCGAGCATGGCGAACCACTTGAGAATCATGTACTCGTCGTTGCGCAGGATGAGGAAGGTGACGGGCGCCTTGTAGGCCAGGGCGCTCCATAGCGCGGTGATCCCGTACTGCGCCGAGCCCTCGCCCAGCACGCACACCACCGGCCGCGCCGGCTGGGCCAGTTGCACCCCGACGGCCGCGGCGATCCCGAAGCCGAGGCCCCCGCTGGCGCAGAAGTAGTAGCTGCCCGGCGACGAGATGCGCAGCCGGTTGCGCAGCGACAGCGTGGATGAGGGCGATTCCAGAACGACGATGCCGTCGGCAGGGAAGGCGTCGGCCAGCGCCGCCATGGCCTGCGAGCCGCTGAGCCGGTCTGGCGGGTCGGCAAGGGGCGGCTCACCCAGCTCGGGGCGTGGCTCGGGCGCGTCGCGGGCGCCCTCGGGCACCAGCGCCGCCAGCCGCTCGAGCGCCAGCGCGACGTCGCCGACGATGGCCTCCCCCATGGGCGCGCGGGCGGCCTCGCCGGGATCGGAGGTGATGGCCACCAGCTGGGTGGTCTCGCCCAGCAGGGGCCCGGGGATGTAGGGGTAGTAGGGAAAGACCGAGGAGCCGACCACGAGTACGAGGTCATGGGCCTTCAGCGTCTCGGAGAGCGCCCCGATGGCGGGCGGCAGCACCCCGGCGAAGTTCGGGTGGCGTTCGGGGAAGCCCAGCCGGGAGCCGCCGGTAGCCGGACTGGCCCACACCGGCAGCCGCTGCTTCTCGGCCAGGGCGACGGCGGCGTGCCAGCCGCCGGCGGCGTCGATGTCGGGACCGGCGACCATCACCGGCGACAGCGCGCTGGCCAGGCGCTCGGCCACGTCGGCCAGGGCGGCCTCGTCGGGCGCGGTGCGCCCGACCACCCGGCGTGCCAGGGCGGCGGCACTGCGGTCGGCGTCGGCCTCCGCGTTCCAGTCATCCATCGGGATCGAGACGAACGCCGGGCCCTTGGGCGGCAGCATGGCGTGGTGAATGGCACGGCCGATCGCGCCGGGCACGTCCTGGGGGCGCGGCGGCTCGTGGCTCCACTTCACATAGGGCTGCGGGCCGACCGTCGCGTCGCGGTTGGTGAGGTTGGCCTCGATGGTGATCTGGGCGCGGACCTGCTGCCCGGCGGTGATCACCAGCGGGGACTTGTTGGCCTGGGCGTTGAAGATCCCGCCGACGGCGTTGCCCACGCCGGGGGCGGTGTGGAGGTTGACGTGCGTGGGGCGACCGCTGGCCTGTGCGAACCCGTCGGCCATCCCCATCACGACGAGCTCCTGGAGGCCGAGCACGTAGGTGAAGTCGTCGGGGAAGTCGGCGAGCATCGGCAGCTCGGTCGAGCCCGGGTTGCCGAACATCGTGGTCATCCCGTGGGCCCGGAACAGGTCGAACGTGGCTTCACGAACGCTGGTCATCGCACCTCCTCGTGCTGGTCGGGGGTGGACAGTATGCAGGCCTGGCGATCGGCGGGGAGAGCCGCTACACCGCCGCCAGCGCCTCAGACGCCGCGCGCTTGCCGGCCTGCACCGCTCCGTCCATGTAACCGGTCCACACCGTGGCCGTCTCGGTCCCGGCCCAGCGGATACGGCCCGCCGGCGCCCGCAGCGCCCCGCCGTACTCGATCATGACGCCAGGCGGCATCAGCCCCACCGGACAGCCACCGGTGTAGATCTCCCTGTCCCACACCTGGTCGAAGTACAGGCGCGGGCTGCTCGCCTGCTGACCGAAGTACATCGCGTAGGACTTCAGCGCGGCGCTGGCCCGCGCCGGCGCGGACTGATCGTGCAGGGCGCGGGCGTCGTCGCCGTCGATGAACCCCAGGAGCACGCCGGGCGTGCCGCTGGCCGGCGAGGCGTCGAACATCACGGTCACCGGGCCGGTGTCGCTCGTCACCTGGCCGTTGAGGCCCTGGCCACGCCAGAAGGGGGTGTCATAGACCGCGATGGTCTTGATCAGCGAGCCGATCGGCATCCGCTGGGTGAGCTGGTCGCGCGCGGCGGGCAGGCCGGGCTCGTAGGCAATCCGCCCGGCGAGGTGCGGCGGGATGGCGACGATGACCTGTTTGGCCTTGACCGTCGCCTTGTCGGCGTAGACGAAGACGTTCCTGGGGCCCTGGGAGATGCGGCGCACCGGCTGGGAGAGCAGGATCCGCGTGTGGCCGAGCTGGCCGGCCATCTCGATCGCGATGCCCTGGGTGCCGCCACTGACGCGGAAGTCCTGGGCCCCACCCTGGCCGGCGTTGGCGACCAGAGCGTTGATCCCGCCGGCGGCGTGCACGTAGAAGAGGAAGTACAGGAACGAGACGTCGCGCGGCAGCACCGAGAAGACGGCGTCCACCGCCAGCGAGTAGAGCTTCTGCCCGTCGGAGGTCTTGATGTTCTGCTCGGCCCAGGTCTCGGCGGTCATCGAGTCCCACGCCTCCGCGTTGGGGGCCGTCCACGGGGCGTCGAGCGGGACCGTCTGGGCCATCTGGTCGATCTCGGGCAGGACGACCACGCCCAACTCGATCGGCGCGGCGGGGTTGCTGGCCGGGGGAATCGTTCCGGTGTACGGCGTGAGCTTGCCGCTCTCGTACCACAGCAGGTTGCCGGTGGAGTAGACCGGGAACTTGGAGATGCCCAGCTCGCCCATCAACCCGAGGATCTGGGTCTGGGTCGGCCCGACGAAGGTCGCGCCCATGTTGGCCACGTCTGAGGCGCCCGCGCCGATGGAGCGGCTGAAGCAGCGACCTCCGACCCGGTCGCGGGCCTCGAGGACCATCACCGACTTGCCGGCGGCGACGATCTGGCGCGCGGCGGTGAGTCCCGAGAGCCCCGCGCCCACGACGGCGACGTCGGCGGTGTGCACGGTGGACTTGGGCTTGGCGGGCTTATGGGCCGGCTTGTGCTTGTGCTTGTGCCGGGCCTTGGCCTCGGCGGCGCCCGGCACGGCGGCGGCGGCGCCCGTGACGAGCGTCCCCGCCACGAAGCGGCGGCGAGTGATGGGACTGCGGTCTGGGTCGGTGTCTGGGGTCATGACGCGACGGTGCTCCTGATCGGGGTCTGTGCGGCGAAGGCGTCGGCGGCGGTCAGATCGAAGGCCCCGTGGTCAGAGCCCAGCCCGGTCGCGACCAGGGCGGCGCAGGCGCAGCCGAGCGTGGCCGACCGCGGGCGGTCGCGGCCGGCGGCGAGGCCGCGCAGGAAGCCGGCGGAGAAGGCGTCGCCGCACCCGGTGGTGTCGACGACGTCGATGGCGAACGCCGGCACCACGTGCTCGCCGTCGTCGTCGACGATCAGGGCGCCGTCGCCACCACGCGTCGCGGCCACGCAGCCCACGCCGCGGTCACGCAGCGCGCGGCAGCCCTCCGCGAGGTCGTCGGCGCCGGTCAGCCCCAGCACCTGCTCGTCGTTGGGCAGCAGGTAGTCGAGGTGCGCGAAGACGGGCGCGATCCAGTCCAGGATGGCCGGCGCCTGATCACCGGGGGCGAGGAGGTCGGCCGAGGTGGTGACGCCGTGCTCACGGGCGAAGGCGAGGATCTGGGCGGCCTGCTCGCCGCCCATGAACTCCGGCGCGCCGAGGTGCAAGTGGGTGGCGGCGGCGATCGCGTCCCACGGCGCGTCGGCGGCGGTGTAGGTGGCGTTGGCGCCGACCACGTGGAACGCGGGGCGCGAGCCGTCGGGCCGGATCGGCAGCACGCTGGCCGAGGTCTGCACCTCGGGCCGGCGGACGAGCAGGCTCGGATCGACCGCGGCGCGGCTCAGCAGGTGCACGAGCACGTCTCCCAGGGCGTCTGTGCCGATGGCTCCGGCGCTGCGCACCTCGGCACCGAGCTTGGCCAGGGTCAGGGCCGTGCCGCCCGCCGGGCCCGCCGCGGTGATGCGGATGCTGTCCACGAGCTGGCCGCCCTGGCCGGCGGGGATCTCGGTCACCGGGCGCACGAGGACGTCGACGACGTGGACGCCGAGCGTCACCACGCGCATCGAGGCGCTCACCCGTCGCGCTCCTGCAGCGCGCCATAGCCACGGGCGGTGACCGCGTCGATGAAGTCCCGGGCCTGCGCGGCGTCCAGCGTCCGGGGCCGCCCAACGGCGGCGGCGCGCCAGTACAGCTCGCACGCCCACTCCAGGAGCAGCGCGTTGTCGACGGCGGCGTCGAGCTCGGGGCCCACGGCGATCATTCCGTGGTTGGCCATGAGCGCGGCGGCGCGGCCCTCGAGCGCGTCCAGGGTGAGCTGCGCCAGCTCCGGGGTGCCGAAGGTGGCGTAGGGCGCCACCCGGATCGCGCCGCCCAGCGCGAGCATCTGGTAGTGGATGAGCGGGAGCTCGTCCAGGACGCAGGCCAGCGCGGTGCCGACCGGGCTGTGGGCGTGGACCACCGCGCCGGCACGGTGGCGGCGATACGCGCCAAGATGCAGCTCGATCTCCGATGTCGGCGCGTAGTCGCCACCGACCGGCTCGCCGTCGAGGTTGACCACCACGACCTGGTCAGGCTCCAGCTCAGCCAGCACCGCGCCGGTCGAGGTCACCGCCACCAGCTCGCCGGCGCGCACGGAGACGTTGCCGGCGGTACCCAGCACCAGCCCTTCCGCTGCCAGGCGACGGGCCGCCGCGGCAACCGCCTCGCGCTCGGCTTGGAGAGGTTGTGGCGTCACCGCATGCACGCTAACATGAAGTTGTATTCACTTTCAACTTTTTATGGGACCCGACCTCGACACCCGCCTGCGCCACGTCCCCACCCAGGCCCGCAGCCGGGAGCGGCTGCGCCGGGTGCTCGACGCCGCTGACCAGGTCCTCGCCCGCGACGGCGCCGATGCGTTCACCACTACCCGGATCGCGCGCGCGGCAGGCGTGCCGGTGGGATCGGTGTACCGCTACTTCCCCGACAAGGAGGCGATCGTCGAGGCGCTGGCCACCCGCTACTGGAGTGAATTCGCCGACCTCGTCGCCGCCGCGGCCGACCTCGACGAGGAGGCCCCCATGCCCGACCCGGCCGGGGGCGTGCTGGAGGCGCTGGCGGCGGCCTTTCGCGGGAGGCCCGGGTTCCTGGCCCTCTGGTACGGGGGTCTGCGCACCGAGCGCATCCGCGATGCCACCCGGCCCACGCGGGAGGCGATCGCCGCCTCGGTTCAGCGGATCCTGGCCGTGCACTGGCCACAGGCGCCGGCCCGCGATCGCGCCGGCGCCGCGCGGATGGTGGTGGTGGCCGGCGACGGATTGCTGCGCGAGGCCTTTCGCGCCTCGCGCCGCGGCGACGCGCAGCTCCTGGCCGAGAGCCGGCTCATGCTCCGGGCGTACGTGAGCGCCCGGCTGGGCGGCGCGGAACTCTGAGCGCCCGGACTCCGAAGCTCTGTTCGGGGACCCGCCCAGCGCCGGGGTCACCAGTGCCCGCGCCTTACTACAGTAAATGAAGTATGTCCACGTTCTGGCGGCTGATCGGATACCTGCGCCCCTATCGCAAGGGCGTCATCTGGTCGTTCGTGCTCGCCTTCGGCGCGCTGGGCGCCACGGTGCTCATCCCGGCGCTCACCGGTGTGGCCATCAACGCCATCAGCCATCACCACCGCCACGAGCTGGTGCTGCTGGCGCTGGCGATCGCCGGCGCCGGCCTCGGGCGGCTGGTGCTGAGCGTGTACCGGCGCCTGATCGCCGGCGAGGTCTCGCTCGCCGTCGAGGTGGACCTGCGCCAGACGCTCTACGACCACCTGCAGCGCCTCGAGCTCGGCTTCTTCGACCGCCAGCAGACGGGACAGCTGATGTCCCGGGCGACGGTCGACCTGCAGTCCGTGCGCTTCTTCCTCGGTTACGGCCTGGTCTTCATCGCCCAGGCGGTGGTGACGATCCTGCTCGCCGCGGTGGCCATGTTCATCTTGCAGCCCGACCTGGCAGCGATCTCACTGGCCCCGGTGCCGTTTGTCATCCTCATCGCCGACCGCTACGGCCACAAGTCCCGCCCCGCAATGCAGGAGGCCCAGCAGCGGATCGCCGAGCTCACCGCCGACGCCGAGGAGAACGTCTCCGGCGTGCGCGTGGTCAAGGCGTTCGCGCAGGAAGAGCGCCAGCTCGAGCGCTTCCGCCACACGGTCCAGCGCGTATTCGACCAGCAGATGCTGGCCACCCGCATCCAGGCAGTGTTCAACCCCCTGCTCAGCTTCCTGCCCAACCTGGGCCTGGCCGCGATCCTGCTCTTCGGCGGGCGCCGGGTCATCGACGGTTCGCTCAGCCT
>DASXCN010000128.1:0-3637 GCA_036491155.1 Solirubrobacteraceae bacterium
CGGCGACCTTGTCGGGGTGGCCCTCGGTGACGGATTCGGAAGTGAACAGGTACTGCCTCGCGGGTGGGGCCATCCGGGGGCCTCCCTTTCTCTGTTTCGTCTCTGTTTCGCGCGGCCGCGCAGGTTAGCGGCCCGCGAGCAACGAATCGTCGCCACCGCGGCTCGCCGCCCGTCGCGTCGCCTTGACGGCCCCGTGGGCCGGGAGTATGTTGGCCGGAGGGAGACCGGTCAGTCTCGCCGGCTCATCATCCTTAGCAGGAGAGGACCCCCGTGCCTATCCCCACCGAGCTCGTCGGGTCGCTACCGCGCCCGATGTCGTTGCAGCAGGCCTACGCCGACTACGACGAGGGCAAGATCTCGTTCGACGAGCTCCAGGCGGCGCAGGACGTCGCCGCGGAGGACTCGATCATGCGCCTGGAGGCCACAGGCGAGCCGATCGTCACCGACGGCGAGCAGCGCGAGTCGAGCTTCGCCACCTACAACCTCACCGACACGCTCGCCGGCACCGGACTCGCCGACGGCCTGGCGGGCGACGGCCAGTTCTTCGCCATCTTCGACGACGGCCACAACCGCCAACTGCCGCGGATCACCCAAGGGCCGTTCCGCTACAAGACCTATGCGTCCCAGTTCGTCACCAAGAACAAGATGATCGCCAGCCACCCGGTCAAGCAAGCGGTCATCTCCCCCTCGATGATGATGCTCCTCTACCCGCTGGACGCGGAGATCGACGGCTACTCGCGGCAGCAGTTCCTGGCCGACTGCGTCGACGAGGCCGAAAAGGACATCCGGCAGTGCTTCGACGCCGGCGCCGTGCGCGTCTCGGTGGACTTCACCGAGGGTCGACTGGCCAACAAGAACGACTCGCGCAACCCCTGGACGGGCCGCAACATGCTGCAGGACTTCATCGACCTCAACAACCAGCTGTTCGCCCGCTTCAGCCCCGAGGAGCGGATGAACATCGGCGTGCACACCTGCCCCGGCGGCGACTGCGACTCGGTGCACTCCAAGGAGGTCCCCTACGAGATGCTCCTGGAGCGCATGTTCGAAATGAACGCGGGCTACTTCCTCATCCAGTGCGCGTCCGAGTCAGACCGCGAGAGCGTGTACCGCATGTGCGGCAAATACCGCCGCGACGACGCCGACGGCGTGTCGCAGATGTGCTTCATGGGCGTCATCGACCCACTCAACCCCGAGGTCGAGACCGCCGAGCATGTGCGCGACGAGCTGATGATGGCGTCCCAGCACATCCCGATGAACATGCTGGGCGCCACCGACGACTGCGGCTTCTCGCCGTTCAGCCGCGACGTCAAGCCCCGGCACGGCTCGCCGGACTTCGCCCGCGACGTCGCCATGCAGAAGATCTCGGCGCGCCTTCAGGGCGCCCGCATGGCCTCGGAGGCGATGGCGATGTGAGCATCACGCGGTCACGGCGCCCGGGTGGAGCGGCCGGGCGCCGCTGATCTGACAGCGTGGAGCGCCCGTCCGCTGTAGGGTCACCTTCGTGTCGGCCACCAACGGAGACTCGCCCCGCGACACGCAGTTCTGGCACCCGTTCGCCGACATGCATGCGGTGCGGGGTCGCGAGGTCGTCATCGACCACGCCGAGGGCATCTGGATCTACGACTCCGACGGGCGCCGCTTCCTGGACGGCACCGCCAGCCTCTGGTACGCCAACGTCGGCCACGGGCGTACCGAGATCGCCGACCGAGTGCGCGATCAGATGTCCAAGCTCGAGGCCTACTCAACGTTCGGCGACTGGAGCAACGCGCCCGCGCTCGAGTTGGCGACCCGGCTGGCCGAGCACGCGCCGATGCCCGACGCGCGCGTGTTCTTCGCCACCGGCGGGGGCGAGTCGATCGACACCGCGGCCAAGCTCGTGCGCCAGTACTGGTCGGTCCAGGGCAGGCCCGGCAAGGTCCACATGATCACGCGCTCGGCCGCCTATCACGGCACCAACGGGTTCGGGACGTCGCTGGGCGGCATCGAGCACAACCGCGTCGGGTTCGGCCCGCTCGTCCTGGACACTTCCAACGTCGTCTATGACTCGGTGGCGGCTCTGGAGGAGGAGATCCTCCGCCTCGGCCCCGACCGCGTCGCCGCCTTCTTCGCCGAGCCCGTGATCGGGGCCGGCGGCGTCTACCCGCCGCCCGACGGCTACCTGGAGGGCGCGGCCGCCGTCTGCGCCGAATACGACGTGCTCTTCATCGCCGACTCGGTCATCTGCGGGTTTGGCCGGCTGGGCAACTGGTTCGGCGTCGAGCGGTGGTCGCTCCAACCGGACATGATCGTGTTCGCCAAGGGCGTCACCAGCGGCTACCTCCCACTCGGCGGGGTCGTGACCTCGGCACGCGTGGCCGAGCCGTTCTGGTCAGAGCCGGGCCACGTGTTCCGCCACGGCGCGACCTACGCCGGCCATGCAGCCTGCTGCGCCGCCGGCCTGGCCAACCTCGACATCCTGGAGCGCGAGAACCTCATCCCGCGCGGCGCGGAGCTCGAAAGCGTCCTCTTCGATGCTCTGTCGCGCCTGCGCGATCACGAGCTGGTCACCGAGATCCGCGGTGGCACGGGGCTGATGGCCGCCGTCGGGCTCGACCTCGATGCCGGCCCCAGCGTCGTCAGCGACGTGTTTGCCGCCACGCGGGAGCGGGGGGTGCTGACCCGGCCGCTGGGCGCCGGGCTGGCCATGTCGCCGCCGCTGACGATCGCGCCCGACGAGATCGAGATGATGGCCACCGCCATCGGCGAGGCGCTCGACGCCGTCCTGCGCGCCCGCGGCACCGCCGGCGCACGCTGAGCGCCACGGCGATGCCCGAGCCCCGGCAGATCGACTTCGCCCAGCTGCGCTGGGAGGACGAGGCACCGGGCATCCGCGCGCAGGCGACCACCCTCGAAGACTCCCGCTGGGCCATCGTCGAATACGGGCCCGGCGTCGGGCGCGAGGAGTGGTGCACCGATGGCCACCGCGGGTGGGTGGTGGCCGGAGAGATCGAGTACGAGTTCGACGATGGCCACGCGCCGCTGCGCGCCGCCGCGGGCCAAGCCTTCCGCCTCCCCGGCGGGCAGGCACACCGCGGGCGCAACCTCGCCGATGGCCCCACCCGGCTCTTCCTCATCGACGATCCCGCCGCCTGAGCGCATCCGCAGCCCGGCCTGCCTGCCGTGGGCCAAGTAAACTTATAGGTTTACTTGTATAGCGTTCCGGGGCGAGCCTGCTGCTATCACTGGCCCGTGCCGCTGCGCGCGATGCCACAGGTGGGCCGTCCAGTTCTCATCGACTACCTCGGGTCGACCGTGCACGGGACCGTGAAGGAGGTCGCCGAGGGTGGGCGCCGGATCGAGGTGGTGACCGAGGAAGGGGCCAGCCTGTCCTTCGAGCTCAACCGCGCGACCGCGATGTTCACCGCTGGCGGGGGCCAGACCGCGCCGCGCCTGCGCTTCCCGGCGCGCTAACCGTCGACCAACACACCGGTCGCTAGGATGCTGGCGCGCTGCGGGCCCTGACCCCAGGGCCATGGCGTGTTGTCGAACGGGACCGGACAGAGGGGGATGGGTATGTGGCGTGAATTCGGACGCGCGGCCGTCATGCGGCGGGCGCGTCGAAGAAGGGCCACATCAAGATCTCGGGGCTGTTCGCCGA
>DASXCN010000129.1:0-2423 GCA_036491155.1 Solirubrobacteraceae bacterium
CTTGACCACCGCGGCCGGCGACATCGCGGTGAGCGGCTGCTGATAGAAGATGTAGCTGTAGTTGGAGAAGGCCTGCTTGACGTCGAGCACGTGGTTGAGGAACAGGTGGCCGAGGACCGGGTTCTTGCCACCGCGTACCAGTGCCAGCGTGTCGTTGTCGATCGGGCCCTGACCGTCGATCGGCCACCAGTAGGAGAAGGCGGTGGGCTTGGTGCCCTTGGCCGCGTAGTAGGGAGTGGAGGCCATGTCGCCCGACCACGCCTGGTGCAGGATCAGCGAGCCGTCGGCCAGGTGCTGGTACTCGTTGGTGTCGAACTTCAGGTTGGCACTGGAGACGAGCTGCTGGACCGACTTCTGGGCGGCGGTGATGTGCGTCGGGTTGTCGGTGTTGACATCGGTGACCCCGTTGTGCAGGAGCCCCGCGGTGAGGCCCTCGTGCTGGTCGTCCAGCATCCCGACCTTGCCGGTGATCTTGGGTCCCTGCTCCCACAACGCCGACCACGGGTTGGAGTAGTTGGTGGGGTGGAAGTCCGGCAGCTTGTCGGCGCGCCACCCGATCCCGGTGGTGTAGATGGTGTAGGGCACCGTGTACTGGCTGCCGTAGTCATACCAGGGGTTGACCAGCGTGGGCCACACGTTGGTCTCCAGATTGGGGATGTAGTCCAGGTTCAGCGGCGCCAGCAGCTTGCCGACGGCGAGGCGCTCGAGGTACACCAGCTCGGGCACGAACACGTCGAACTGCACCTGGCCGCTGGAGATCTTGGCAACCGCCTCGTCGATGGTGGTGAACGTGGAGATCTGGACCTTGACGCCGTACTTCTTCTGGAAGGAGTTGACGACGGTGGGGTTGATGTACTCCTCCCAGTTGTAGAGCTGGAGAGGGCCCTTCTCGGGCTTCAGTCCGGACTTGATCGCCGGGTTGTCCGGGTAGATCGGCAGCGACACCGGCACGTTGGGACGGGCCAGCGGCAGACCGCCGGGGCCCTCGCCACGCAGCTGCCCGCTGGCGGCGTTGCCGCCCGGCGGGGGCAGTGGTGCGGTGGTGCCGCAGGCGGCCAGGGCGCTGGGCACGCACAGCCCGGCGGCGGTCAGGCCGGCGCGGCGCAGGAAGGTACGGCGGGTACTGCGAGGGTGACTCATGAGTGCGCGCCCTTTCGGCGAGGTTCAGCCGTTACGGGGCCTGACCGAGTGAAGCTGTACCCCAGTTCGGCGGAGGCGAGGGCAAGGCAGCGATCGAGCATGCGCTCGGGCGTGACGTCGGGCTGGCCCAGCGTCACCTGAACGCCCAGGCCGTCCATCAGGCCGCTGAGCATGAGCGCGAAGTCGTCGGGATCGGCGCCGGCACTGAACGTGCCGATCTCCTGCCCGTCGCGCACGATGCCGGCGATGAGCGCGCGCTGCCGGCGGTCCAGGCGGACGTAGGAGCGGCGGACGGTGGGGTCGCGCCGGGCGCGCACCCAGATCTCCATCCACAGCGTGTAGTCATTGAGGCCGCCCGGGCCCAGGCTCGTCTCCTCGATGAGGTGCACGAGCCGGTCGGCCGGGTCGTCGAAGTGGTCCTGGCCCTCGGACAGCCGCTCGTAGAAGGTGCGGTCGGCGAACTCCACCGCCTCCTCCAGCAGCCGATCCTTGGACTCGAAGTAGTAGAGGATGGTGGGGGAGCTGGTGCCCGCGCGCTCGGCGATGTCTCCGATCCGCGTGTCAAACAGACCGCGTTCGTACAGCACCTCGGCGGCAGCGGCGATGATCTGCGGCTTGCGCAGGTGATCGACTTTGGGTCGCGGGCTCAAATCTCCTCCGTCTACGTCCGGGGACGTATACTGAATCGCGAGTCAGGAAACTAACCCGCGAGCCGCCCGCTTGTCAAGCGGTCGAGCGTGTGAATTGGTGAGGGGAGTGCGGGGCATGACCGATGTCGTTGTGCTGGGAGCCGGCCTCGCGGGGCTGTCGGCGGCGCGCGATCTCGCGCGTGGCGGGGCTGACGTGCTGGTGCTGGAGGCCCGCCCCCGCGTGGGCGGCCGCGTCGAGGCGATGACCCTGCCCGATGGGCGCACCCTCCAGTTGGGCGGCGAGGTCGTGGGGCGCGCGCACACCGCCTACCTCGAACTGCTCGACGAGCTTGGGCTGACGGTGGTGCCCAGCTATGTGGCCGACCCGGGCGAGATCAGCTGGGGTCTTCAGGAGGGCGTCTTCGTGGGCGACGACGCTCCGTGGATGACGGCCGAGGAGCGCGCCGACGCCGAGCGCATCGACCGGCTGTTCGCTGCCCTGGCGGGCGAGATCGATCCCGAGGATCCGTGGAGCCACCCCGACGCGGCGCGCCTGGATGAGCTGAGTCTCGGCGCCTGGTTGCGCCTGCAGGGAGCGCTCCCCGCGGTGCGCCGCCGCCACGCACTGGCGTCGCTGTCGCTGTCGTGCGACGG
>DASXCN010000130.1:0-4492 GCA_036491155.1 Solirubrobacteraceae bacterium
CCGAGCTCTGCTGCTGCTCCAGCGAGCCGACGAACTTGTCGATCTGCTCCTGGCTGAAGCGCCGCTGTCCTCCCGGCGTGCGGTAGGACTGCAGATAGCCCATGTCCGACCAACGTCGGATCGTTCCCAGCGAGACGCCAAGCGCCTGAGCTGCCTGTGATGTCGACAGGCCCAGCGGGCTTCCGTGGATTTGCCTCATGGCTCCATTTCAGCGCTCTTTACGAAGTGATAATCAGACAAGCACAGCAATTGCACAACCTTTTAACGGCAAATCATGTCCTTGCCGACCCGATGGTCCAAAACCCGGTCATAAGCCGGTCGGGGACATGTTCCAAAAGGTACCCACCAATCCTCATTGCGGATCATCAGGTGGACATCTGGTCGATGCCGGCCCTGCCACGATCTACGTATGCGCGAGAGTGAGCACTGATGCGCCTGCGTCTCTACCACCACCAGGACGGTGCCCGTGTCGCCTACCGCGAGACCGGGGCGGGTCCCGCGCTCGTGCTCCTGCACTCGCTGGGCCTCTCGCACCGCGAGTGGGAGCCGATCGTGGCGCCTCTCGCTCCCCGGTTTCGTCTGCTCCTGCCCGACCTGCCGCTGCACGGCGATTCCGAGGACCGCCCGCGTCACCCATACTCGCCCGACTGGCTGGCCGACGTGATCGCCGGCTTCTGCCGCGAGGCTGGCGGGCCGCGCTGCATCGTCGCCGGTCACGACCTGGGGGCAGAGCTGCTCCTGCTGGCGGTGAGCACCGGCCGGCTGGAGCCCAGCCGCATCGTGCTGATGCCCAACCGGATGCATCGTCGCGACGAGTTCGGCGCCAGGCGCACGGCCTGGCGGATGTCGTGTCGCGTGGCCGCGCTCCCCGGCCTGGACCGCGTCATGGCCCACGGCGCCAAGCTGGTCTTCCGGCCCGCGCTCGGGGAGCGGGTGTCGGTCCAGAGCAACGCGGCGGCGCGCGATCTCATCCGCCACGCCTTCGCCGACGTCGGCGGCAACGGCAACCGCGCGCGGTCGTTTGCCAAGTTCGCTCGGCGCTGGCCAGTGGAGGCCCAGACCCAGTTGCTCGACGCCTATCCCGAGATGCGCATGCCCGTACTCCTGCTGTGGGCCGAGGAGGACCTCGCCCATCCGTTGGAGGCGGCCGCCGAGGCGCTGGACCTCCTCCCCGAGGCCCAGCTGCGCACGGTGCCCCACGCCGGGTTTCTCATCGCCTACGACGATCCGGTTGCGGTGGCGCGCGAGCTCATCTCCTTCTGCGGCTGACCCCATCTCACCCGCCTCGCTAGCGTTCATCGCATCGCGCGCGAACGACAGTGTGAAAGGACGCCATGAGCCTCCAGGAGAAAGAGCAGCTGTGGGGCGGGGAGACGACGAAGGCGGTCGCCAACTTCCCGGTTTCAGGCGAGACGGTTCCGGTTCCGGTCATCCATTGGCTGGCGCAGATCAAGGCCGCCGCGGCCCGGGTCAACGCCGAGCTTGACCTGCTGGACCCCGAGGTCGCCGAGCGGATCGCCATTGCGGCCGACCGCGTGGCCGCGGGCGAGTTCGACGACCAGTTCCCCATCGACGTCTTTCAGACCGGGTCGGGCACCTCGACCAACATGAACGCCAACGAGGTCATCGCCACGCTCGCGAATGACAACGACCCGGCGACCGCTGCCCACCCCAACGATCACGTCAACATGGGCCAGTCCTCCAACGACGTATTCCCCTCTGCCGTGCATCTGGCCGCGCTGGATCGCGCCGAGCACGAGCTGCTGCCCGCGCTCGAGCAGCTGGAGGCCTCCTTCCAGGCCAAGGCCGAGGCCTTCCACGACATCGTCAAGGCGGGCCGCACCCACCTCATGGACGCGGTGCCGGTCACCCTTGGCCAGGAGTTCGGCGGATACGCCGCCCAGATGCGCCTCGGCGCGCGGCGCGTGCGCAACGCGCTGCCCCAGGTCGCCCAGATCCCGCTGGGCGGGACCGCGACCGGCACCGGGCTCAACACCCACCAGGAGTTCGCCGCGCGCGTGCGGGCTCGACTGACGGACAAGACCGGCCTGGAGATCCGCGGGCCCGAGGATCCGTTCGAGGCTCAGGGCAACCGCGACGCACTGGTGGAGCTCTCGGGCGCGCTGAAGGTGGTCGCCGTCTCGCTGACCAAGATCGCCAACGACCTGGCGCTGATGGGCTCGGGGCCACGCGCCGGCATCGGCGAACTGCTGCTCCCCGAGTTGCAGAAGGGCTCCTCGATCATGCCCGGCAAGGTCAATCCGGTGATCCCGGAGGTCGTGCTCCAGGTCGCGGCGCAGGTGATCGGCAACGACACCGCCATCACCATCGGCGGTCTGGAGGGCAACTTCGAGCTCAACGTCCGCGTGCCGCTGATCGCCCGCAACCTGCTGCAGTCGATCGGCCTGCTGGCCTCGACGGTCAAGATCTTCGCCGAGAAGTGCGTCGACGGCATCCAGGCCAACGAGGACGGGGCGCTCCGCTCCGCGGAGTCGACGCTCGCCGCCGCCACCGCGCTGAACCCGCACATCGGCTACGACAAGGCCGCCGAGATCGTCAAGGAGGCCGCTACCTCGGGGCGGATGCTGCGCGAGGTCGCCTACGAGAAGGGCGTCGACGAGGACACCTACAACAAGGCGATGGATCTCCGGGCGATGGCCCGCGGCAACACATAAACGTCATCAGACGTTGATAAACCGCCACCGATCGCCCCGTCGCGGCGATCCGTTGCAACCTTCCTGAAGCGGCGCGCGCGGGTGCGACGGCGTGATTGGATTCCCCGGCTTTATCCAAGCCCCCAGGGAGGTATGCCTTGCGCACCCGAGGTTTGTTTGCGGCCCTCGGAGTATCGGCCGCGTGCGCGTTCGCAGCTCAGAGCGCCATCGCGGAGCCGTTCCACTATCAGTTTCCGGGTCACTTCGGCGATGCACCGCCGACGACCGCCCAGTGTGAGGCGGACTTCGGGATCGCGTGTTACGGGCCGCTCCAGTACGAGCAGGCCTACAACATGAAGCCGCTGTACCGGGTCGGACTGACCGGCGCGGGCAAGACGATCGTGATCGTCGACTCGTTCGGGTCGCCCACGATCCAGGCTGACCTGAATACGTTCGACGCCGCCTACGGGTTGCCCGGACCGCCGTCGCTGAAGATCATCACGCCCGACGGGCCGGTGAACCAGAACGACCCCGCCGCGCCTGGTTGGGGCGTGGAGACCTCACTCGACGTCGAGTACGCCCACGCCATGGCGCCCGGCGCCAACATCTTGCTCGTCGAGACGCCGGTGGCCGAGACAGAGGGCACTACGGGCTTCCCGGAGATCGTCGAGGCCGAGAACTTCGTGATCAACCACCACCTCGGTGACGTCATCACGCAGAGCTTCGGCGCGACCGAGGAGACGTTCCCCAACGCTCGCTCGATCGAGCAGCTGCGCGGCGCGTATCTCAACGCGTCCGAGCACCACGTGAGCGTCCTCGCCTCCTCGGGCGACGCGGGCCCCACGGACGAGACCGCGGACCCGGACGGGGAGGACTTCTTCCCGTTCCGCGTCAACAGCTGGCCGTCGGCCGATCCGCTTGTCACCTCGGTGGGCGGCACGCACCTGCAGCTGGACGCCGCCGGCAACCGCCTGGCGCCCGACAGCCTGTGGAACGACGGGACCGAGCTGTTTGAGAAGTTCGGCCCGCCCGACACTCCGGCCGCCGGCGGCGGCGGGGTCTCGTCGGTGTTCGGCCGGCCCTTCTACCAGGACCGCGTGGCCAACGTGACCGGCCGTATGCGCGGGACTCCGGACATCAGCATGAGCGCGGCCGTCGACGGCGGCGCCAACGTGTTCTGGAGCTTCCCGGGTGCCGGCGCGCCGGGCTGGAACATCATTGGCGGCACCAGCGAGGCGTCGCCGCTGTTCTCCGGCGTGGTCGCGATCGCCGACCAGGCCAATGGCCGTGACCTGGGCCTGCTCAACCCGGCCCTGTATGACAACGGTGATGGCCACGGCCACGGCTCCGGCCAGGGTATCGTCGACGTGACCCAGGGCAACAGCACCGTCACGTTCGAGAACCCCGCGGGCGACGATTTCCCGGGCACGCAGACGGTGCCGGGTTTCAGCGCGGTCCGCGGCTACGATCTGGCCACCGGGCTGGGGACCGCCGACGGCACGGCGCTGGTCGCCCAGCTCGCCGGACGGAACGGGTTCAAGCGCCACTGAGGCGCCTGAGGTACGTCGCAAACCCCTCAGGGCGGCTCGCCCGGCCACACGGCCGGGCGAGCCGCAGCCGTTAAGGCGCCGCCCGCCGGGCGCAGAGGGCGGCGGGGCGAGGACGGGCGGCGTGGACGGGCGGGGCGTGGACGTGCGCCGCGTGGCCGGAGCGCGTCAGGTGGCGACGGTCTCGGCGCCGAGCTCGCGCGAGATGGCGACGTCGACCGAGTAGTCGATCGGCACGACGATCACCGACGGCACGTCGAGGGTCAGCGCGTGGGCCAGCCGCCCCGAGAA
>DASXCN010000131.1:0-1626 GCA_036491155.1 Solirubrobacteraceae bacterium
TCGGGCGGACGCTCGGCTCCGGTGACGTGGCCGGTGGCCTTCACGAAGCGGCGAAACTCGGCCACGGTCACCGGATGCTCGTCGATCCAAAACCCGTCCACCGCAACGCGACGGACCGGCGCCTCCTCGGGATAAAACGCGTCGGATCCCATGAGGAACTCACCGCCCGGGACGCGAACCATGTTGCGCGCGGTCGCGCCGGTGGTGAGCGTCGCCGCCACGTGCCGATACTCCGTATTCATCGGGTGAACCCGAATCACCCTGTCAGGGTGATTGCCGGTCGGCCCCTCGCCAGGGCCATGTCGTGGGCGGTCGCGGCCATCAGCACCGGAGCGGAGCGTCTCACACAAGACGCAGCGCGCGGGCGCGCCGGACCGCCTGGGCGCGGTCGGTCACGTCGAGCTTGCGGTAGATGTTCTTCATGTGGGTCTTGACCGTGTTGACCGAGACCGACATCTCCGAGGCGATCTCGGCCTTCGAGAGCGTCGTCGGCAGGTAGCGCAGGACCACCTCCTCTCGCCCGCTGAGCGGGTCCAGCGCCATGGCGCTCCGGCGGTCCTCGGGACGCATGAGCTGCGGATCCAGGAGCTCGCCGAGCTCGCCGGCGAGGGCCCGGTGGGCGGTCCCGGCACGGATACGCCGGATCAGAAGCTCGCGCACGGCCGGCCCGACTGACAGGAACGGGGCAAGGTCCTGCTGCGGCTCGGCCAGCGCGAGCGCCTGTTCCACCAGCTCGAGGGCGGCGTCGTCATGGCCGCAGCGATGCTCGGCGACCGCACCCAGCGTGCGGATCTCAATCGCCGTCGACGGATCGGCCATGGCCATTGCGCCGTCGAGAGCTGCGCGGGCGGTGCGGACGGCGCCCCGCGAGTCGCCCGTCTCGAGGGCGACTCGCGCCCGGGCCAGCTCCGTCTCGGCCCAGTCGCCGGACGGCTGCCTGATCGTGGTCAGGTCGTGGGCTTCGCCGGGTTGCCCGGCGGCGATGAGGACCTCGGCCCGAGCGCCGGCCACGAGGACTGCCAGCCATGGGCTGAGCGCAAGCTCCGCAGCCGTCCGCTCCACGGCGATGAGGGCGGCGTCAGCATCGGACGCGTCTCCGGAGCGGACCGTTACCCGTACCCAGGTCAGCGACACAAGGAGGCGCAGCGCTGGATCACCCGCCCCCTGAAGGACGGCATCCGCCGTGAGCAGCGAGCGGCGTGCGTTACGCAGGGCATTGCGGTGGTACGCGCAGATGGCCAGAGCGCACTGCGCCGATGCGACGGGCCCACGCTCTGACCAGCCACGCCGTCCTGCGAGGCTGACGGCGTCCTCGGCGAGGGAGGCCGCGGTGACGAACGCGCCGGTGATGGCCTCGAGCAGCGCGAGCGCCGAGAGGATGGAGAACGTGAGGTATTCCCGGTCCGCATGACGGGCCAGCCCCAGGGCGTCGCCGAGCGCCGTCCGCGCATGGTGGTGGCGACCCATCCATGTCTCCGCGATCCCCACTTGCAGGAGTCCGAGCGCCCGACGCTCGCGTCCGTCGAGGGCCACCACAGTGGACCCGTGGCCGCACACCAGCGCGTCAGCGCTCGCCTTGGCGCGCTCGAAATCCCCGGCGGCTCGCGCGTCGTAGAGCTCAGCCAT
>DASXCN010000132.1:0-1838 GCA_036491155.1 Solirubrobacteraceae bacterium
CCCCGAGCGCGGCGAGCAGGTCGCGCGCGGCGCGCTCAGCCGCAGGCAGGTCGACGCGGCGGGTGTCAGCCGCCACCGCTTGTAGACGGCGTGTGCTCACCCCAGGCTCGTCAGCAGGTCTCGAAGGCTGTCGTGCTCCTCGGCGCACGCCGGGCAGCCCGCCAGGTGCTCGCGCATCCCGGGGACGTGCTCGTCGGCATGCTCACCGGCCAGCTCACTGTCGACATAGACGTCGAGCAGGTCAAAACATTCCTCGCAGGTGAGCTCGGCGCCTGAGGGGCCGAGCAGCCCGGCCATGATGCGCTCGCGGCTGCGGCGTGGCTCAGTCATGTGTCGGCTCCGATGACGGTGCGCAGCTTGCGCCGCGCGTCGTGCAGGGTCTTGTACAGCGCCCCACGGGTGGTGCCCAGCCGCTCGGCCAGCACGTCGATCGGGACCTCGGCGAGCACGAGGGCGCCGAGCACCTCCCGCTGGTGGGGGGACAAGTCGGTCCGGACGGCCTCGATGACGGCGCGCAGCCGGTCGCGATTCTCCAGATCCTCAGCGGGGCCGAGGGTCTGCGCAGGCAGAGCGGTCCACGCGTCGGGGTCCATCGGCAGCTCTCGCTCCTGCCAGGCGCGGCGCCGCGTGCGGACCGCCGCCTCGAGGATCGCGAACTTGTAGGCCCATGTGGTGAACCGGCTCTCGAAGCGGTAGTCGTCGAGCTTGGCGAGAATCGCGGTGAGCGCGTCGTCGGCGCTCTCCATGGCGAGGTCGTCGATCGTCTCGCGGTCGGTCCCCGCCAGCATCGCGCGCCGGCGGTTCAGCTCGTGGCGCGCGGCGCGCAGCAGCAGGTCGTGCAGGCGGCGCGTCGCGTCCTCGCGCTCCTCGCCGGTGGCCCGCAGCGCCGCCAGCCAGACGCGGGCCTCGGCCTCCCGGTCAACCGTTGCCGGTGCGGTGGTGCGCCACACCGTGGGCACGCTACCAGCCATCTGGGCCCTCCCTTTCCAGCATCGGCGCGGGCGCCTCGAGCGGCACCAGGATCCGCGCGGCCAGGTGCGGGGGACACCCGCGGTCGACGAGCTTGAGCAGCTCGTGCAGATCGACCCGCTCCTGGTGGGCGAGTACGTCCGCGAGATCGGGGCCGAATCCGGCGCTCAGCAGCCGGCCCTCCCGCCATCGCACCCAGCGCTCACGATCGCTCGCGGAGTCACCGGCGGAGTTGGGCGAAGGCGTGTTTCCGGTACGCACACCCCTTTAGCTGCGCATCGCGCGGCTTTCTTACGTGCCCGGCTTGCGGTAGTAGGCCGCGTTGATCTCGACGAAACGCTGCCACTCCTCGGGGACCTGGTCCTCCGGGGTGATGGCGTCGACCGGGCAGGCCTCGACGCAGGCGTCGCAGTCGATGCACTCCTCGGGGTCGATGTAGAGCTGCTCGTGCGCGGTCCAATCGGCCTCGTCGGGCGTCGGATGGATGCAATCGACAGGGCATACCTCGATGCACGAGGCGTCCTTGAGGCCGAGGCAGGGCTCGTTGATGACGTAGGCCATGGCTGGCGCCGTATTTTACACAGTCAGAATGTGTAAACGTTTCGTAGGCAGATGGGGGATCGGCCCCATTGCGAGTCCGTGCCCGTCGCAGCAACCTCTGGCGGCACCCAACGTCAAGGAAGGATCCAAAAAATGACTGCCTCCGTACAGCAACCGGTTTCCAGGCCCAACGGCGCCGGCCTGGCGGACATCGCACAGACCCCCATCCGGTGTCTGGTCGTCGACGACCACCCGGCGATCCTGGCCGGGCTGCGCGGCCTGCTCGCCTCCGAACCGGGCTTCGACGTCGTCGACGCCGTCGACAGCGC
>DASXCN010000133.1:0-19717 GCA_036491155.1 Solirubrobacteraceae bacterium
TCTTCGCCGATCCGGACGGCAACGCGCTGATGCTCCACCACCGCTACGCGCCGCGGCAGACCGACCTGTGAGCGGCGGTCAGGGGGCGCCGACCCGGGTGAGCATCTCGGCGCCCCACCGGGCGCCGATCTCGCATGCCTCCGCGACGGGCCGGCCCTCGGCCAGCCCGTACGTGACTCCGGCGGCACAGGCATCGCCGCACCCGTAGGTGTCGCGAACCGGACCGGGCGGCGGCACCGCCGCCCACCGACCCTCCGACTCGCCCCACCACCGGCCGCCCGCGCCCCCCTCCGTGCCCACCATCACCCGGACGTTTGGCTGCAGCTGCTGCGCCCAGCCCGCCTCGATCTCGTCGGAGGCGCTGAAGACCAGCGCGTCGATCTGCACGCCCGGGTGCTCGAGGCCCTCGCGCAGGCGAGGTGTCACCACCAGAGCCTGTGCGGCGCGTGCGTGTTGAAGCGCACCCGCGTCTGCGGCGGTGACGTAGACCGCATCGGCCGTGGAGAGGCGGTTCCACTCCAGAGGATCGGCGCCCTCGGGCTGGATCCGCTCGCCGATGGGGAGGATCGTGCGCTCGCTCCGTCGGTCGAGGAGGGTCAGCACCTCGCGGGTGGGTCCGGGACGGCGCGCGGCATGCACAGTGATCCCGCGCTCGGTGAGCTCACGCACCGCCGCCGCGCCGATCGCGTCGCTGCCCACCGCGGTGTAGAAATCCACCTCGGCTCCGTGCTCGGCCAGTGCGGCCGCCGCTACCACCGCCCCGCCGCCGGCATGCGTGGACTCTCGGCGCGCGGTCTGGATCTCCCCGGCGACGGGCAGGTGGTCCAGCCGCAGGAACTGAACCCACTCGACGTGGCCCACCACGGCGACCTTGGTCATCGGCCGCTGACCCTATCGCCTCGATCGGTGCGGCGCGCAGTGCGACCCGCGACCCGGCCGCCTCGCCGGGGCGCTCAGGCAGCCTGCCGCGCCGCCGGCACCCGCCGGAGGTGGGCGGGCAGCACCGGCAGCACTCCGCGGCGCACGTACGCGGCGCCGACGCCCACCAGCGCCTTGCGGACGGAGACCGGCGGCAGCGGGAAGAAGCCGTACTGGGCGCGGATCTCGTCGGGCAGCAGCGCGATGGTGATGAAGTTGACCGTCTCGACGAGCGGGCGGGCCGTTCGGCGCACCGGGGGCTCGAGCACGATCTCACGCGCGCGGCGGCGGGCCCAGTCGCCCACGGACAGCTTGTCGCCGGTCAGCATATCCCGGCCGTACTCGTCCAACTCGGCAACAGTCGCCGGCATCTGCCCGCGCCGCAGGCCGAACAGGCGCCCCACCACCCGGTAGTCGTCCCAGAGCGCCGCGCGCTCATCCTCGTCGAGGCGCCCGACGTAGGTGCGGTAGACGACCACGGCCGAGTCGACCAGCGAGTACAGGATCCACATCAGCAACTCGGGGTCGTCGGCGCGATACGGGGTTCCTGCCCGATAGGTGCCGACCGCCTCGGGCAGCCGGCCGCTCACCGCGCGGTGCATCGCCCGCACCCGGCGCGTTGCGCGATCGGCGTCGGCACGGGCGCCGAAGGTGATGAGGTTCATGATCTTCGCGGTGCGAGCCAGCCGCACGTACGGGTCCTCCAGCGAGTCGGAGTGGGCCAGCAGCCCGGCGACGGCGAGCGGGTGGGCCGCCTGCATCAGCAGGGCGCGCGGTCCCGACAGCGCCAGCGCGCGCTCGCGCAGCACGCGGCGGATCACGGAGTCGTCGTCGAAATAGCTCGGGGGCGAGGCCATGCCGTCAGCTCACGTTAGCTCCACGGCCTGCACGGTCTCACCGATTCGGTCGGCGGTGCCGGTGGCCGGCGCCGAGGTCCAGTCGGCGGCGTCATACGCGCGCAGGGCCGGGAACGCCAGCGCGATCACCACCACGCCCAGCATGCACAGCAGCCCGCCCGAGACCACCGAGAAGCGAACCCCCACCGCTTCGGCGACGCTGCCGGATTCGACGTCCCCCAGGCGCGGCCCGCCGGTCACCACCAGCGAGAACGTGGCCGACATGCGCCCCCGCATCTCGTCGGGCGTGACGGTCTGGTTGATCGTGGATCGGCACACCGCCGAGATCGAGTCCGCCGCGCCCGCGACCGCCAACAGCGCGACCGCCGGCCACAGCGAGGGCATGAGCCCCACCAGGGCGACCGCCGCACCCCAGACCGCCACCGCCCAGATGACGATGACCCCCAGTCGCCGGGCATGGTTGATCCAGCCGGTGAGCAGGGCGGCCACCGTCGCCCCGGCGGGCACCGCGGCGTACAGCGCCCCCGTCCCCGCGGCGCCGGCGTGGAAGACGCTGACGGCCAGCACGGCGAACAGTGCGCGTGGCATGCCGAAGGTCATCGCCACCAGGTCGATGGCGAAGGAGCCGACCAACGCGCGGTTGCCGCGTACGTAGCGCAGGCCCTCGGCGATCGAGGCCAGCACCTTCGGGTGCTCGCCCACCACCACCGCCGGGGGTTGCGCGGAGATGAACAGCACGGTGGCGACGATGGCCAGACAGCTGACCGCGTCCACCGTGTAGGCCGCCTGGACCCCGGCGGCGGCGATGAGCAGCCCGCCGAGCCCAGGCCCCATCACCGTCGACAGTGCCGACAGCCCGTAGTTGACCGCCAGCACGCGCGGCAGGCGCGGGCGGTCGATCAGGTTGGGCACGAGCGCCGAGATGGCGACGTTCTGCAGCGCGTTGAAGCCCGCCAGGAGGCCGCCGAGGGCATACAGCGGCGCCACCGGCGGCCGTCCCAGCGCCGCCAGGAGCGCCAGGCCGGCCGACGTCGCCACCAGCCCGATCTGGGTGAGCAGCAGCAGCCGGCGGCGGTCCATGCGGTCGGCGATGGCGCCGCCCAGCAGCGACATGGACACGAGCGGAACCAGCTCGACGGCTCCGAGCAGCCCGACGACGAGCGCGGACCCGGTCAGCAGGTACAGCTGGAAGGGCAGGGCGACGAGCGTCGCCTGGGCCCCCAGATTCGACACGAAGCTGCCGCCGACGACCAGCCGGAGATCACGACTGTCGCGAAAGGGCGAGAGGTCAGGGCGCAGACGGGGGAGACGCAACCTAAATGAGGCTAATCGGTGCGTCTCCCTCGCCTACGGGCCGCGACCGGACCGGCGCCGCGGCGGAGCAGCGATCTGCGTTTGCCGCCGTCAGTCGCTGCTCGAACCGCTCCCAGAGGCTGATCCGCCTCCGGCCGCGCCGGGCGCGCCGGGACCACCCTGGGGACGCAGGTCAGACGCGCACGCCCGCGCGGCCGCCTGGAACTTCTTGTCCTGCTCGATCTTCGCCGGGAAGATCGGGCCCTTGCCTGAGAAGTTCGGGGTCGGGAGGTCGTACCCGTGCTGCTTGACGCAGGCGACGAACTTCGTCACCGCGGCCTTATTGGGCGTGAAGCGGCGCCGCTGAAACTGGGCGCCGCCGCAGGCCTTGAGCGCCGCCTGGAACTTCGGGTTGTTCAAGCGGCCGGCCGCACCACCCTGCGCGCCGTTGCCGCCGCCGAAGAAGAACCCGCTGCCACCGCCCGCGGGGGGAGCGCCGCCCGCGGGAGGACCGCCGCCCTCACCGCTCCCGTTGGGATGGCGGCGAGCGCCGGCGGGACGGTTGGGGAGTGTGACCCCGTGCGCCTTCAGGCAGGCGACGAACTTGGTGCGGGTGGCCGAGGACTGCCCGCCGCCGGCCGCGGCGCTGGCGGATGTGCTGCTGGCGTTCCCAGAGCCGGACGAGGTGTTGGAGCTCGAGCCGCAGGCGGCCAGCACGAGCGCTGTGACCAGGACGGTCCCCGCCAACATCGCCAGCCGAGCTGTGCGCACGCGGTGCGACTGGAGGTGGTGCGCCTTGTTGTGAGTCATGGTGGTGCTGCTTCCTTTCGTGATGCTTCAGCCGCCGGAGGAGAACAGGGAGCCGACGGCGGAATTCCCGCCCCCGCCGGAAGAGCCAGCGCTGCCGGAAGAGCCACCGCTGCCGCCAGAGCCCGAGCCGCCGCCGGACCCCGACCCGCCGCGGTTGCCCGAGTCGGTGATCGTGGCCGCGGAGGTGGACCCCCCGGACGCGGAGCCTCCGGTGACGATGATCGTGTCGCCCGGGCGGATGGCGTGCCGCGACACGGACTGGTTCTTGGTGATCTTGGTGGAGGGGGTGACCTTGACCTTGACGGTGTTGCCCGAGGCGTCGGTCACCAAGATGGTCTTGCCCTTGACGCTGGCCACGGTTCCGAACGAGGCGCCGGCCGCACCCGTGCTGGCCGCACCCGCGCCGGCCGCACGCGCGCCGGCCGCACCCGTGGCGCCCGCCGCTCCGCCGCGCGCGAACAGCGCGGCCAGACCGGCCCCCCGGCCGCCGCCGGCCGCGACGGTTGAGCTGGAGTTCGACAGCTGCGCCTTCTCCACGCGGATGCCGGCGTAGAAGCCGAGCGCGCACGTGACGAGAGCGGCGAGCGCGGCCGTGCGGCGGTTGAAGAACTGCCGCCGCTTGCGGCGCGGCAGTGGCGCGTCGGTCTGAGTCTCGGGCTCGCCCGGATAGGCGTCCCAGTCCTCCTCGCGCTGGTCGGGGGTGTAGGTGTCCATGGCGGTCTTCCTGGGTCTGATGGGCAGGGGCCTGCGGCGGGATGGCATGCGGTTCATTCGAATCTGAGTGCCTCGATCGGCCGCATCGCTGCGGCGCGCCCGGCGGGATAGGTCCCGAAGAACAGCCCGATCAGCACCGACGCGCCGAAGGCCAGGCCGATCGAGTACGGGGCGATGACCGGGTGGACGCCGGCGATCCTGAACTGGCTGCCGACGACGCCGAAGATGACCCCGGCGATCCCCCCGAAGAGCGAGACCAGCACGGCCTCGACGAGGAACTGGACGAGGATGTCCGAGCGCCGGGCACCGACGGCCTTGCGGATCCCGATCTCCCGCGTGCGCTCGGTGACCGAGACCAGCATGATGTTCATCACCCCGATCCCGCCGACGAGCAGCGAGATCGCGGCCACCTCGCCCAGCAGCGTGGTGAACACGTTGCTGGTGGAGCTCGACGCCTGCAGGATCGAGCCCTGGTTGATCACGTCAAAGCTCGACGAGGTCGACCCCGGCGTCGGAGGCAGCAGCGGGGTGAGGATGTCGGTGACCTCGGTCTGGGCCGCGGAGAGCTGGTCGCGTGACTTGGCCTGGACGACGATCGAGTTGATGTCGCCGTAGCCGGTGAGGGTGTCCTGCGCCGCGGTCAGGGGGGCCATCGCCACGTCGTCCTGGTTGGTGGCGCCGTTGGAGCCCTTGGAAGCGGTGACTCCGATCACCTGGAAGTTCGTGCCGTTGACGCCGATCGTCGCTCCGACGGGATTGGCGCCGCCGAAGAGCTCCTGCACGACCGTGGGGCCGACCACCACCACACGGGCGTGCTGGTTCTCCTGCGCCTTGGTCCACCACGAGCCGGTGGCCATCGTGTAGTCGCGCGCGGACTGGTAGGTCGGCGTGGAGCCCACGAACGACGAGGGCGAGTAGGTGGTGCCGTTATAGGTGAGCGTGACCCCGTTGGCGTTGACCACCGGGGAGGCGCTCGTGACGTCGGGCGCCGTGAACCGGTTGGCCAGCGCGGTGGCGTCGGCCACGGTCAACGGATCGGCGGTGAAGCCGCCGCCGCGGCCGAGGCCGCCCAGCGTGGGCGTGGACTGGACGAGGAGCACGTTGGACCCGAGTGCCTCAATCGAGGACTGCACGGCCGACGAGGAGCCCGTGCCGACCGCCACCAGGATGATCACCGAGCCCACGCCGATCATCAGCCCCAGGATCGTCAGCCCCGAGCGGAGCTTGTTGGCTGCCAGGCCGGTGAGCGCGACGCGCACGATCTCGGTCACGACGAGGCCTCCATCGCGTTGGCGGCGTCGGAAATGATGTGCCCGTCGGAGAGCTCGATGATCCGCTCGGCGTGCGCCGCCACCGTGTGCTCGTGGGTGATGAGGATGATCGTGCGCCCCTCGCCGGAGAGGCGCTCGAGGATCTCGAGGATCTCCTGCGTGGAATGCGTGTCGAGGTTGCCGGTCGGCTCGTCGGCGAGGATCATCGCCGGGTTGGTGACGAGCGCTCGCGCGATGGCCACGCGCTGTTGCTGACCGCCGGATAGCTCGGACGGCTGATGGTGCACGCGCGAGGCGAGGCCGACGTCGGCCAGAGCCCGCATCGCCCGCTGACGGCGGTCCGCGCGGCTGAGCCCGGCGTAGGCGAGCGGGAGCTCGACGTTGGCCAGCGCCCGGGTGCGCGGGATGAGGTTGAAGCTCTGAAAGACGAACCCGATCTCGCGGTTGCGCAGGTCGGCGAGCTGGTCCTCGTCGGCGAAGCGCACGTCGAGGCCGTTGAGGCGGTAGACGCCGGTCGAGGGCACGTCGAGGCAGCCGAGGATGTTCATCAGCGTGCTCTTGCCGCTGCCCGAGCTGCCGATGATCGCGACGTACTCGCCGGACTGGATCGTTGCGGTGATCCCGTTGAGGGCGTGCACCGCGATCTCGCCCACCTCATAGGTCTTGGTGACCTGATCGAGGTCGATGACGGGTGGCCGCGCAGCCATCAGCCGCCGCCGCGCACCGCGCTGCCCGCGCTGCCCGCGCCCCCCGCGCCGCCCCCGCCCCCCGCGCCGCCCCCGCCCCCCGCGCCGCCGCGGAAGCCGCCCCCGGCGAACCCGCCGCCGCCGCCCAGGAACCGCGTCGCGCCGCCACCGAAACCGGTCCCGCCGCCGAGCGTTCCGGTGGATCCCGACCCCAGCGCCGATGTCCCCGATCCCAGCGCCGGCAGCGTCGTGGTCACCTGCACCTGGGCACCGGACTTCAGGCCGCTGACGATCTGGGTGCGGGTGTCGCCGACCAGCCCCACGACGACGGTCGCCGGGGTCGCCTTGCCGTTCTGCAGCAGGTCCACCCGGCCGACGGAGCCGGCAGTCGTGATCGCGCTGTTGGGCAGGTTGACCCCCGACGCCTGTCCCGTGATGACCGCGGCCGACGCGCTCATCCCCGCCTTGACCCGCGAGTCGCGCTGGTCGAGGCTGAGCGTCGCGTTGTAGCTGACCACCCCGCTGCTGCTGGTACCCAGCGTGGAGATAGCGCTGATGTGCGCGGCCAGCTCGACGCCAGAGAGGGCCTCGAGCGTGACGTTGGCCGGCTGGCCGACCTTGAGCTTGGAGATGTCGGACTCGCTGAAGGCCACGGTCATCGTCATCGCGCGGGTGTTGACGATCTCGACCAGGCCCGAGCTGCTGGAGGAGGAGGACGAGCTGCCGGCCGAGCCGCCGAGGCTCCCGGCGGTCGATCCCGTGCCCGTGGTGGAGCCAGATCCCGAGTCCGAGCTGGAGCTCGCGGTGGCGCTGGAGCCCGAGCCGCCGCCCGAGATCGCGTCACCCGGCGAGACGCTCTCGACGTTGACCACCGTGCCAGCGGCGGGCGCGAACAGCCGGGTCTCGTCGAGGGCGCTCTCGGCGGTGCGCAGGGTTGCCTCCGCGCCGTCGACAGACGCCTGGGCCGACGCGATGTTGGCGGCGATGGTCTCGGCGCTGGTGGTGCTCGTCTGACCCGAGCCGCCACTCGACCCGCCTGATCCGCCGCCGGAGCCGCCGCCGGAGCCGCCGCCCGAGCGCGAGCCCGCGCTCGATCCGCTACCGGACGACCCGCTGCCCGACCCGGATGAGCCCGATGACCCGGATGAGCCGGTGCCCGACGACCCGCTGCCCTGGGTCGTGCGCGTGGGCGTGGAGGTCGTCGGCGTGGTCGTCGTCGGGGTCGTGGTGGTCCGGCCGGGCGTTGTCGACGTCTGGGTGGTGGTCTGCGTCGTGGTCACGACTGCCGGGTGAAAGGCGACGAACTCGGTCGACTCCTGGACGTTCTCAAGGCTCGTGCTCGCGGCTGAGCTCGACGACCCAGACGTGGCGGTCTGGTCCTCGGCGTTGCTGAGGTTGTCCTCGGCCGAGGTCAGATTCGACTCCGCCTGTTGGACCGTCAGCTGCGCCGCGGTGGGATCGAGGGTCGCGATCAGCTGTCCCTTGGTGACGTGATCGCCGTCCTTGACGTAGAGGTGCGTCAGCGTGCCGCTGGTCTGGAAGTTGGCCTCCACGTCGGTCCCCGGCTCGAGGTTGCCGGTGCCGGTGACCGTCGACTGGATGACGCCCTTGGTGGCGGTGACGACCTCCGTGGACGTCCGCGTCGTCTGCGACGGCGGGCCGAGCTCGATCACCGCCGCGACGACCACGGCAGCGAGCACGGCCGCCAGGCCGAGGACGTGCCAGGGGACTCTGAAGTTCACGCAGCCGCCAACACTGCTGGCCGGGGGGTCACCGGCTCAATCTGCGTGATCCAGATAAGAGTCCGGCGTGAGGAGGCTGAGATTTTCCTGAGAGGGCGCCGCCGGGGGCAGCGCGGGGAGCGAGACGCGGAACACGGCACCCTCGACCTCGTCACCCGCGCCCGTGACGTTGCGGGCGTGCACCGAGCCGCCGTGGGCCACCGCGATCGCCTTGACGATGGCCAGTCCCAGGCCGGCGCCGCCCTTGCCGCGGCTGCGCCCGCCCTCGGTCCGCCAGAAGCGCTCGAACAGCTGGTCGTCGGCGTCGTCGGGCAGGCCCGGGCCGTGGTCGCGTACCTCGAGCACGGCCTCGCCCTCCGAGCGTCGCACCCCGACCTCGATCGTGGTCCCCACGGGGGTGTGGATCACGGCGTTGCGCACGAGGTTGGCCAGGAGCTGGCCCAGCTGGTCCGGATCGCCCCGCACCGCGGTGCCCGGGTCCTCGACGCACAGCTGCACCGTGCGATCCGGGGCGGTGACACGAGCATCCTCGACCGCATGCGCCGCCAACTCGCCGAGGTCGACGGGGACGCGCGGGCGTTCGGGCGCCTGGTCCAGAGCAGCCAGCGACAGCAGGTCCTCCACCAGCACGCCCATGCGGGTGGCTTCGGACTCGATGCGCGCCATGGCCCGTTCCAGCGTCGCGGGATCGTCGGCGGCGCCGAGCCGGAACAACTCGGCGTAGCCACGGATCGACGCCAGCGGTGTGCGCAGCTCGTGGGAGGCATCCGCCAGGAAGCGGCGCAGCTGATCCTCTGACTGGCGCCGGGCACGGAACGCCTGCTCGATCTGCCCCAGCATCTCGTTGAGCGAGCGGCCCAGACGGCCGACCTCGGTGCGCGGATCGGCCGGAGTCACCCGGCGCGACAGGTCGCCGCCGGCGATCTCCGAGGCCACGCGCCCGATGCGCTCCAGCGGCCGCAGCCCGATCCGGATGACCACCCAGCCCAGGAGCACAAGAGCGAGGATCACCCCGCCTCCGACGAGTCCCTGGACCACGACCAGGCGATGGAGGGTGTCGTCGGTCTCGCGCAGCGACACTGCCACCACCACGGTGTTGCCGTCCTCGACGGCGAAGGCGGCGGCGCGGTAGCGGATGTCGGGCCCGCGACTCGAATGCACCGTGAACAGCCTCAGCGGGCTCCCGGCACGGCTGAGGGGCGGGTGCGCCGGCAGCTTGGGCGGGGCGGGCGCCGGCTCGCCGTAGGTGAAGGTGCGCTGGCGCAGGACCGAGCCCTGGGCGTCGAGCAGCTCGCCGAAGGTGCCCGGGGGAAGGGTGGCGGGCCCGATCCCCGGGGGCCGCCGTCCGAGCAGGCCGCGGAACGGGAAACGGCGAGCCCCCGGCCCGCGTGTGGGGCCGGGTGGGCGGGTCCCGGTCAACCGCAGCTCGAAGGCGACGGGCACCAGCCCGGACTGGACCTGCTGATCGACGCGGTTGAGCAGGAAGGACCGCTGCTCCTCATAGGTGGTGACCGCGGCGACGGTGAGCCCCGCGGCGACCAGGATGACCATCCCCAGCAGCAGGCGGGCGCGCAGCGACATCAGTCTCGAGGAAGCCGCAGGGCGTAGCCGACGCCGCGCACGGTGTGCACCAGCGGCGGCCCGTGGACGTCGAGCTTCTTGCGCAGGTAGCTGATGTAGGTCTCCAGCACGCGTGCGTCGCCGCCGAAGTCATAGCTCCACACGTGGTCGAGCAGCTGGGCGCGGGTCAACACGCGCCGCGGGTTGAGCAGCAGGTAGCGCAGCAGCCGGTATTCGGTGGCGGTGAGCTCGATCGGGTTGGGGCCGCGGCGGACCTCGCGGGTGTCCTCGTCGAGCTCGAGGTCGGCGAAGCGCAGGCGCTCCGGGCTCCCCTGGAAGGCACCGCTGCGCCGCAGGAGGTTGCGCAGCCGGGCGATCAGCTCCTCGAGGCTGAACGGCTTGGTGACGTAGTCGTCGCCTCCGGTGGTCAGGCCGCGGACCTTGTCGGAGGTGTTGTCGCGCGCGGAGAGGAACAGGATCGGGACCTCGGCGCGCTGGCGCGACAGCCGCTGGGCGACCTCGAAGCCCTCCATGTCGGGCAACATGACGTCGAGGACGATGGCGTGGGGGCGCCAGTCGCGCACCTGGGTGAGCGCCTGCGCTCCGGTTGCCACCGCGGCCACCTCGAAACCGTGGTGGCGCAAGGCCATCGAGACCACGTCGACGATCCCCGGCTCGTCGTCGACCACGAGCACGCGCAGCCGTTCGGTGTGCTCAGGCACGGACGCATGATCGACCGCAAAGCTCGGGATAGGGTCAAGGGTAAGACAGAAACAGGTGAGAGACGCGCGCGCGTGTGATTGAGTTGATCAAGGATCGGGTAATGGCAGTCCACCATGAGCACAGCCACCAGCTCCCCCCCGCAGCACCTGCGCCAGCCCAAGCGCACTGGCGCTCTCGGAGTCGGCAACGAGGTCCTCTTCGTCCGCTGGCAGCAGCACGGTGACCGCCAGGCTCGCGATGAGCTCGTCCAGCGGTTCCTCCCCCTTGCCCGTAAGCTCGCTCGTCGCTACAGCGGCGCTCGGGAGCCGTTCGACGACCTTCTGCAGGTCGCCAGCCTTGGTCTCGTCAAGGCCATCGACCGCTTCGACCTCAGTCGCGGCACCGCCTTCTCATCATTTGCCGTACCCACGATTCTCGGTGAGCTCAAGCGCTACTTCCGGGATCTCGGTTGGGCCGTCCACGTCCCGCGTGGCGCGCAGGAGCGTGCCGTCAAGGTCGAGGAGGCACAACAAATGCTGGCCAGCCGTCTGAACCGCGCCCCCACCGTCCCGGAACTGGCCCAGTACCTCGAGTTCGACATCGAGGATGTCCTCGATGCGCTGGAGACCTCCCGCGCCCATCACGCCTCCTCCCTGGACGCCCCGTACGACGACGGAGAGGGCGAAAGTGGGACTATGGTCGAATCATTCGGCGACCTCGATCCCAGTCTGCAGTCAGCCGACGACCGCGTCACGATCACGACGGCCGCGCGGCAACTTCCCCAGCGCGAGCGCGAGGTGCTGACGCTGCGCTTCGTGCACGACCTCACGCAGACACAGATCGCAGACCACATCGGGGTCTCCCAGATGCAGGTCAGCCGCATCCTGCGGCGCGCGGTCGCGCATCTGACCGAGATCACCGACGGCTGACCTCGCGAGCGGCCGGGCCTTCAGCGGCGCCGACGCCGGTTTGCTGGCGTAAGCGTCTGGGAACCTCATCTGTGTTGAGGTGATGGCTGAAGGCTCAACCGTTCGCCTGCGCCTTGAGAGCAGGCCACAGACCCTGACGATCGTTCGCGGGATGCTCGGCGGCGTCGCCGAGCTGCTCTCGATCGACCCCGAGCTGCTCGACGACCTCAAGACCTCGGTCAGCGAGGCCTGCAACAACGTCGTCCTGCACGCCTACGGCGGCGAGTCGGGACCCATGGAGGTCGGACTCTTCGTCACCGAGGAGCAGTTCAGCGTTCGCGTCAGTGATGAGGGCGTGGGGATGCCGGCGCCCCCCCCGGCGGGAGACGTCAGCCAGGGCATCGGCCTGTCGGTCATCCGCGCGCTCACCGAGGACGTCCAGTTCAGCTCTGCGCCCGACGGGGGAACCGAGGTACGGATGGACTTCTCGGTCCGCCGCGATGGCCGCAAGCTGTTCGAGGCGCCTCCGGCGGCGACGAGCGACGCGGACATGACGCCCGCCGACGACAGAGACGGCGAGGTGATCGTTTCGCTCTCGCCGGTGACGCTGCTGCCGGGAGTACTCGGGCGGCTGGCGCGGACCCTCGCGGCCACCGCCCACTTCTCGCTCGATCGCTTCTCCGACGTCTACCTCGTCACCGACACGCTGGCGGCTCATGCCGCGACCGCGGCCGAGGGGCACCGGATCGAGGCCCGGCTGACCGCCCAGGATCGCCGGCTCGAGCTCGTCGTCGGGCCCTTCCGCAAAGGGACCGGCTCACGATTGGACGTCAAGGCCGGCGATCATCCCGCCTCTCCGCTGGTCCTGCTGTCTGATCAGGTCTCGGTGCAGGAGGCCGGCGACGCCGAGCTCCTGCGCGTGGTGGTCATCGACCACCGCCGCTGAGCCGCGCCCGCCGCGTCAGCGCGGGTCGAGCAGTTCTTCGGGTGCGTCGACCAGCCGCAGGCGCTCGGCCACGCCGGTGAGGTCCAGCAGCCGCTGGACCTGCTGAGAGCCCTTGACAAGGCCCATCTCGCACCCCTCGCCGGCGAGGCGCTGGTGGGCGCGAACGAGGATGCTGAGACCCGTCGAGTCCATGAAATCCAGCTCGCGGAGGTCGATGACGACGAGTTGGATGTCCGGCCCGGTCAGCTGGTCGAGCTCGGCTTCGAGCTCCGGTCCCGAGGCCAGATCCAGCTCTCCGCTCACCGCCACCACGGCGGCTGCGCCATTCCTGCGGACTTCTACCTGGAACTGGTTCTGCACGCTGATCACGAGCCTACTGATAACGGACACGCCATGTTGTGGTCAGTCGCGTTTGCAAGGTCGGGTTTGGAAGTGGTGGGACCCGGAAACCGTAGTCCTAGCGGGAGGTTTTTATTGGCTGACGCGCGCACAAACCCGCACAATCCGCGGGCCGGATTCGTGCATGAAGCTCTGCTGTACCACAACGTCGCCGAGTTCGACGCCGCGATGCAGGCGTTCCTGCAGGAGGCCGCGGACGCGCGGGAGCCGGTCCTGCTGGCGCTGCCCGGCCCCCACCTGCAGCGCGCGCGCGAGGTGCTGGGCGAGGCGATGGCGGATACCCGCTGCGAGGACCTCGCGCAGGTGGCGCGCAACCCGGGGTGCCTGCTGGAGATGATCGAGGAGTGGGTGGCGTCGCACGACGGCCGCGCGCGGGTCGTGTCCGAGGTGGTGTGGCCCGGCCGTAGCCATGCGCAGGCGGTCGAGGCGCTGCGCCACGAAGCGCTCGTCAACCACGCGCTCGCCGGAACGAATGCGACCATCATGACGCCGTTCGACGCCGGGCAGCTCGACGCGGACATCCTGGCGGGCGTTGAGATGACCCATCCCACGGTGGTCGAGGGCGGCCGCCGCCGCGCCGGCAGTGCCTACACCGACCCTCTCAGCACCGCGTTCGGCGAGCTCTGGCCCCTCGAGGACCCGCCCGGGCCCGTGTCCGAGCACCCGCTGAAAGGCAGCCTCATGGAGCTGCGCCGCGGGATCGCCGAGGACCCGGCGCTCGCGTTTCTGAGCGCCGAGCGCCGCTCTGACCTCGTGTTCGCGGTCAACGAGGCCACCAGCAACGCGGTGAGGCACGGCGACGCGACGTGCATGACGCGGATCTGGCACGACGGCGACGAGGTGGTGACCGAGGTCTACTCGCCCTCGGGGACCGACGATGTGATGGTGGGTCGCCGACGGCCAGGGGCCGACGCGCTGCAAGGGCGCGGCCTGTGGCTGATCAACCAGATCTGCGACCTGGTGGAGATGCGCAGCGGGAGCTCCGGGATGACGCTGCGCATGCACGTCCGGGACCACTGACCGAGGCCGGCGGCGGGTGCTGCGGCTGCCGCTACGCGGGCTGCGGGCGCTCGCGCGCGGGGCGCTCCTGCGTGAGGTCGCGCAACCGTTGCACGGACTTGCGCAGCAGGCGTGACACCTGCATCTGAGAGACGCCGATACGCCGGGCGATCTCCGCCTGGGTGAGGTCCTCGCCGAAGCGCAGATAGAGGATGCGCCGCTCGCGCTCGGGCAGGTGCTGCGCGGCCGCGAACACCGTCGCCTGGTCGTCGACGAGGTCAAGCCGGTCGTCTTGTGAGCCCAGCGCCTCGAGCCGGTTCTCCGTCTCCTCGTCCCCGCTGCGCGGGGCGTCGAGCGACACCGTGTCGTAGGCCTCGTTGGTCTGCAGGCCGTCGAGCACCTGCTCCTCGGAGATCTCGAGGTACTCGGCAAGCTCCGGCACGGTCGGGGACCGTCCGTGGCGCAGGCTGACCTCCCGGCGGGCGTCGGCGATCTTGCGCGCCAGCTCCTGTGCGCTGCGGTCGACGTGTAGCGCCCATGCGCTGTCGCGGAAATACCGCTTCAGCTCACCCACGATCGTCGGCACGGCGAACGAGGTGAAGGCAAAACCGCGGGTTGGGTCAAATCGCTCTACCGCCTTGACCAGGCCGAGGCTGGCGACCTGGACCAGGTCGTCGTACGGCTCGTTGGAGCCGGCATATCGACGCGCGAGCTTGCGCGCCAGGGGCAGGAATCGCTCGATCAGCGCGTCACGAGCGCGGACGTCATTGTCCTGGTACCAACGATCGAACAGCTCTCCCGAGCCGACGGCCAACACAGGCGAAGACGGGACCGCCATCGCGGACCTCCCAAAGTCGCAGACAGCATTTGTTGTATCACAGACACCCCGTGATCCCTGATAGACCCTGTGTTTCCGCAGACGGTTGGGGGGGTCTTTATGGAGCTTTGGCTCCCCGGGCGAACCGCTCGACCGCTGCGGAGTCGTGGTCGCCGTCCAGCAGCTTGAGCACCGCGCGCTCCAGGCGCGCGCGCCGGCGGTCGTCGGGCCCGCGCACGCCGCCCACCCGGTCGATCTCGCCGCCGATCGTCCACCCCGACAGGTAGCGGTCGAACACCCGCGGGTCGATGTAGGAGCGCCGCGCCACCGCCGGTGTGTTGCCCAGGATCTCGGCCACCCCGCGCACCGCGCCGTTGATGACCCGCTTGCGGGCCGTCGCGGACTTCGCTTCGCGACCGTCGGCGGCGAGTGACACCGCCGCCAGCACCGTTGCGTTCCAGGTCCGGAAGTCCTTGGCCGAGTAGTCGTCGCCGACGAGGCCCTTGAGGTAGTCGTTGATCTGCTCAGAGCGAACGTCGTGCCAGCGGCGTCCCTCCTTGTAGGCCAGCAGCTGCTCACCGCCGTCCCGCCGCCGCTTGAGCGCCGTCGCCACCTTGACCACTGATGGGTCCTGGACCGCCTGCACCCGTCGGACGCCCCCCTTGGCCAGGTAGTCGAAGACGAGCTCGCCGTCGCTCACGGTGACGCTCTGCTTGAGCACGGTCGCCAGGCCGACGCCGCCCTCGTCGCCGGCGTACTCCTCAGAGCCGATCCGGAACAGCCCGACGTCGAGCAGGCGGATCGCGGCGGCCAGGACCCGTTTCTCCTCGACACCGTCTCCGGAACGCAGGGTGCGCAGCACGCGGCGGCGCAGGCTCGGAAGCGCGTGCGCGAACTCGACCATGCGATCGAACTTCTCGCGGTCGCGCATCTCGCGCCAGCGCGGGTGATAGAGGTACTGCTTGCGTCCGGCCGCGTCGGTGCCCGTGGCCTGCAGATGGCCCCGCGGGTCGGTGCAGATCCACACCTCCTCCCAGGCCGGCGGGATGGCCAGCTCCTTGATGCGCAGCAGTGTCTCGGGGTCACGCACCCGTTCGCGGTCGTCGTCCGCGTAGCTGAACCCGCGTCCTCGCCGGACGCGGTGAAGCCCCCGGCCGGAGCAGTCCGAGCGTCGCAGACGGACGGGCCGGGACCGTTTCCCGGGGTGTCGCGCGGATGTGGCGGCCATCAGCCGGCGTCGAGGTCCCGGAAGCGGGACGTCATGCGTGTGTCGGCGTCGTCGCCGTCGGGCTCGCCGGCCGAATCGTCTTGGCCGGTGTCCTCGTCGGTGTCGTCGTCGTCGGCGTCGACGTGCGTGGCGTTGGCCTGTTGCACGACGCCCTCTAGGAAGAAGCGCAACTCCTCCTCGCTGCCCTCAGGCACGTCGGCCACCGTGACCGTCGCCTTCTTGAGCGACACCTCGCCCCACCCCCCGCCGCCCAGCAACCTCACGGTGTGCAGAAACGACGACTTCCACCCGCGAGGGCGGTCGCCGTCGATCGACACCGTGAGGGTGCCATGACGAACCTCTGCCGCGCTCCACTGCAGCGTGGGGACGTCCATGGTGGCGGACTACCCGTGGCCGCGCGGCGCAAGCAGATGCGGGTGCCGCAGTGCGCGGCCGCTAAACGCGAGCGCCGCGGCGCCCGGAGAAGAACATCACCAGCGCGACGAGCGCCAGCACGAAGATGACGGGGTGAATGATCACACCGCCGGCGATGGCGATGATGAACAGGACGATGGCAAGAGCCAGCAGCATTTGCATCCCTTCCCTTTCTCAATTGTCCGGCTGCAAATGGCTACCCCGTGATCTGGCGCGGCAACCATCGGCGCCGCGCTGGTTTACTGCGGATTCATGACCCCGACCTACACCTCTGAGCTGGCCGAGACGCTGGCCGACGACCTTCTGCGCCGGTTCGAGCGCTACGTCCGGATCGACACCCAGTCCACCCGCGAGCGCGCTCAGTCGCCCAGCACCCCGGGTCAGCTCGACCTCGGTCGCGTATTGGTGGATGAGCTGATTGCGGCCGGCCTCGATGACGCCGCGCTCGATGACAACGGCTATGTGACGGCGACCCTGGCGGGCACCACCGGCAACGGCACGGTCGTCGGGCTCATCGCCCACATGGACACCAGCCCGGATGCCCCCGGCGCCGGGGTGGAGCCGATCGTGCACCGCGACTACGACGGTGGGGTGCTCGACCTGCCGCGCGACGGGACCCGCCTGGACCCCGAGGCCATGCCCGAGCTCGCGACCAAGCTCGGCCACGACATCGTCACCTCCAGCGGCGACACGCTGCTCGGTGCCGACGACAAGGCCGGCGTAGCTGAGATCATGGCCGCCGTCGCCCATCTCGCCGCCCACCCCGAGATCCCGCGCCCCACCCTCCGCGTCTCGTTCACGCCCGACGAGGAGATCGGCGAGGGAGCCAGCCTGTTCAACATCGATCGCTTCGGGGCGCTGTGCGCCTACACCATGGACGGCTCAGAGATCGGCGAGTTCACCGACGAGACGTTCTCGGCTCAGGAGATGATCCTCACCATCCACGGCCACGACGTGCACCCCGGGCACGCCACCGGCAAGCTCGTCAGCGCGCTGCGCCTCGCCGCCGACATCGTCGCCGCTCTGCCGTCGGACCGCCTCACCCCGGACACCACCTCCGGGCGTGAGGGCTTCATCCACGTCTACAGCCTGAGCGGTACCGCGGCGACCGCGGAGATCCGCGCGATCCTGCGCGACTTCGACGAGGACCGCCTCGCCGAGCACGTTGCGCTGTTCGAGCACACCGCCCGCGAGGTGATGGCGCGCGCTCCGCGGGCCATCCTCGACGTTGACGTCCGCCGGCAGTACCGCAACATGCGCGAGTACATCGAGCCGGTCCCGTTCGTCGTCGACGCCGCCGAGGCGGCGATCGCCGCGGAGGGGCTGGAGCCTGTGCGCGTGCCCGTCCGAGGGGGGACAGACGGCTCGCAGCTGTCGGAGATGGGTCTGCCCACGCCCAACATCTTCACCGGCGGCCACGAGTTCCACTCCGTGCGCGAATGGGCGTCGCTCCAGGACATGGCGTCGGCGGCGGCGACCGTCGTGCGCCTGGCCGAGGTCTGGACGCGCCCAGAGTACGGCGAGCGCCGATGAGCCTCTCCGGCTCCACCTCCCTGGCCTCAGTGGACGGCGAGATCATGCCCGCCGGCGAGGCGACGATCCCGGTCACCGACGACGGCCTGGTCCGCGGCGACGGCGTCTTCGAGGTCATCCGGGTCTACGACGGCACGCCCTACGCGTTCGACGCCCATGTCGCGCGCCTCGAGCGCTCGGCCGCCAACATCCGCCTCCCGGTGGACCTCGAGGCGGTCCGGGCCGACACGTTCCGCCTGCTGGCACAGGCCGGTACCGGCCCGGATCACCAGTGCCTGCGGATCATGGTCACCCGGGGCGGTCGCCGGATCCTGCTCACCGAGCCGATGGTGTCGGTGCCCGACAACGCCCGGGTGAAGTCGGTCACTTACTCGCCGACGCGGATCCTCGACGGGGTCAAGTCACTCTCATATGCCGCCAACATGCTCGCCGGGCGCCTGGCACGTGAGCAGGGCTACGACGAGGCGTTGCTCGTCACTCCGCATGGGCGGGTGCTGGAGGGGCCCATGAGCTCGGTGTTCTACGTCAAGGACGGTCGCCTGCTCACCCCGCCGCTCGAGGAGCACATCCTGGCCTCGATCACACGCGCGCTCGTCGTTGAGGTCACGGGGGCGCAGGAGCGCCCGTGCACCCTGGAGGAGCTCTACGAGGCCGACGAGGTCTTCTTCGCCTCGACGGTCCGCGAGGTCCAGACAGTGGGGTCGATCGACGACCACGACTACGCCGGGCCCGCTCCGGTGTCCGACCACGCACGCGACGCGGTCAGCGCCCGCATCGCCGAGCAGCTGCGCGCCTGAGCCGGCGTGGGGCTGCGCTCCTCACAATGAAGGTCCTGACCGTGATCGGAAACCGGCCGCAGTTCATCAAAGCTGCCGCCGTCTCCCCACCGCTGCGCAGCGAGCACGAGGAGATCCTGGTGCACACCGGGCAGCACTTCGATGACCGGCTGTCGGCGGTGTTCTTCGCCGAGCTGGGCCTGCCGGCGCCCGACCGCCAACTTGGGATCAACCTCGGCTCCGCCAGTTCGCAGACCTCGCGCATGCTGGCGGCGCTGGAGCCGGTCCTCGCCGAGGAGTCACCCGACGCGGTGCTCGTCTACGGCGACACGAACTCCACGCTGGCGGGGGCGCTGGCAGGCGCCCAGGCGCAGGTCCCGGTGGCCCACGTCGAGGCGGGGATGCGCTCATTTGACCGGTCGATGCCCGAGGAGCTCAACCGAGTGCTCACTGACCATGCCAGCACGCTGCTGTTGTGCTCGACCGAGGTGGCGATGACCAACCTGCGCCACGAGGCGGTGGCCGGTCGCGCCGAGCTGGTGGGGGACGTGATGGTGGACGTCGCCATGGCGGTGCAGCCGCGGGCGCGCGAGCGCATCGACCTGGTGCACGCACGCGGACTGGAGCGCGGGCAGTATCTGCTGGCCACCGCACACCGCGCGGGCAACGTCGACGACCCCGAGCGGCTGGCCCTGCTGGTGGACGTCCTCACCGGCCTCCCGCTGCCCGTCGTGCTTCCGCTGCACCCTCGTACCGACGCCCGGCTGCGCGCGGCGGGCCTGCGCGAACGCCTCGAGCAGGCGCCCGGCGTCAGGCTCACCGAGCCGCTGGGCTACGTCGAGCTGACGGCCCTGTTGTGCCAGGCGCGTGCCGCCGTGACGGACTCCGGCGGCCTGCAGAAGGAGGCCTACCTCGCCGGCGTCCCGTGCGTCACGCTGCGGCCCAACACCGAGTGGACCGAGACCGTGGAGCTGGGCTGGAACGTGCTCGTCGACCTCGACCTAGACCGCGTCCTCGCCGCGCTGGAGCGCCAGCCGCCGGCCATCGCCCCGCCGGTGTACGGCGACGGCCACGCCGGCGAGCGCGTTGTAGCCTCGCTGGCCACACTGGTGTGAGCGCCGGCGGCCACAGCGGCCGGTCGACG
>DASXCN010000134.1:0-10303 GCA_036491155.1 Solirubrobacteraceae bacterium
CCTGAACCGGGACCTGCTCGACGAGGTGATCGCCGTCCACGACGAGGACGCGATCGAGACCGCCCGCCTGCTGGCGCGGCGCGAGGGCGTGCTGGCGGGCATCTCGTGTGGTGCTGCGGTGTGGGCGGCGCTCCAGATCGCCCGCCGCCCGGAGTGTCGCTCCGCGCGGATCGCGACGATCCTGCCCGACTCAGGCGAGCGCTACGTCTCGACGCCCTTCTTCGCTCCCTGAGGGTGTGGTGGCTTCGCCGGAGCACCCCGGGGCGCCCACCGTGCTCCTGCACCAGGACCGCCCGGAGCACACCCCGGGGCTGAGGCTGGCCGTGGCCAGCATCCGGGCCACGTGTCCGGATCTGCCCGTGCGCGTGAGCTGTCCGGGCGCCTCGGATGAGTTGATGAAGTGGCTCGCCGGCGCGGGCGTGCGCGCCGACGATGATCCCCGGTTCGCGAACCTGGGATGGAACGTCAAGCCTGAGCTGCTGTTGTGGGCGCTCGCGGACGGCTGCTCGCGCGTGTTGTGGATCGACGCGGACATCGTCGTGACGCGCCGGCCCGAGCGAGCGATCGCCCAGCCGCCCTCGGTGTTCGTCGCGACGGAGGAGTTCGCCCTGGGCCAAGAGCAGGGCTCGCAGATCAGGACGCAGGGCTGGGGCCTGTCGCCGGGTCGCGCGTACCCCCGCACCGTCAACACCGGCGTGCTCATGGTGTCCGCACAGCATCGCGACGTTCTCGAGCGATGGGCCGCGATGCTGCAGAGCGACGAGTACGTCGCGGCGCAGGGCCGGCCCGCAATGGAACGCCCGCTGCATATGGTCTCAGACCAGGATGTGCTCACGGCCCTGCTGGGATCGGCGCCGTTCGCGCACACCGACGTGCACCTGTTGCGCCGGGGGCTGGACATCGCGCAGTGCGCGGGTCCGGCTGGGTACACCCCGCGCGAACGCCTCGCCAGCCTCGGCCGTCGGTCTCCGGCGCTCTATCACTCGGTAGGGGTCAAGCCCTGGGAGCACGGCGCCGACTGGCGGTATGGGACGACACGCGGCGCACGCGCCCGTGCCGGTTACGAGGACCTCCATCTGCGCCTCAGCCCCTACACGGTCGTCGCCCGCCGGTTCGCCGACGCCGCGGATGTATCGCTGCAGGCCCTGGCACCGCGCAATGGCGTCGAGCGAGCCCTGCTATGGCTGGGCCGGCGCTGGCCGCAGCTCCCTGAGCTGCCTCTCGCCGTGTTCGATATCTCCGTGCGCCGGCTGCGGCAGCTGTTGAGGATCAGTCGCTACGCACGCGGCTGAGAGCACTGGTCACGGCTTCTGCCAGCAGCAGCTCATCGTGTCCGAGACTGCCTGGAGGTCAGCCCAGGGGAACGCGGCGAGCAGGTTGTTCACCGACTGGCCCTGAAACCAGCCCGTGGAGCCGTAGTAGGGGTTGGGGAGACCCTCGGCAGTCGTATCCTCGCCATAGACGGTGACGCTGCCGGACTTGTCGCGCACGATCATCCCGTACTTCTGGGCGGCCACCGCAATCATCCGGACCAGCGGCGACATCGGGATCGTGCTCAGATTCAGGTTCGGGTCCAGACGAAAGCGCTGGCCCTCCGGGATCGCGGCCGCGCTGTAGACGTTGCCGTCGGTGCGCTGTGCCGGCCACGCGAAGTACTGCGCCCGGGTGTTGGGGATTGCGAGGGCGATCGCGTGGTCGATGTGCCCGGCGGCCAGCTCGGAGGGACGGATGAGGCCGCCGAGCAGGGGGAGGCTGGTGGCGGTCGCGCCCCAGTTGGACGGCCCCGGTGACGTGAAGTAGCCCGGGTTGCTGGACACGTTGTTCATCGTGCCGCCCCACTGCGCGTGCCAGCCGTCGCTCTGCCGGGTCATCTTCCAGAACTCCCACATGCGGTCCGTCGACGGCTGGTAGACCACCATGTGCTCGTCGCTGCCGGCGGCCGCCTTGGCGTTGGCCGGGACCGGCACCTGCAGCCAGGCGGCGCGCAGCGCGGTTGCCTGGGGGCTGGAGGCGGTGTCGAGCTTGACGGGGACGTTCGGCTGGTCGGCGGGGACCGTGAACACCGGGGCGCTGTACTGGTAGGTGTTCATCCACAGGCCCGCGGAGGAGATCTGGGAGAGCAGCTCTGACACGTAGGTGGTCGACTGCGGGTCAAGCGCCGCGTTGTTCGACAGCGCCTGGTTCCAGACCGAGGTGGGCGCGAACGGGGTGGCCTCGAGATTCCCGATCGGCGAGGTCAGCGGTGCCGTGGGGCTGACGGGGGAGGGGGCAGGCGCCGTGGGCGACGTCGTCGACGGGGTGGTGGTGGCCGGCGGCTTGGTGGCGGCGGGGGGCGTGGTGGGTTTGGCGGGGGCGGCCGGGACGATGTGGGTGGGGGCCGGCGTCGTCTTGGGCCTCGCCGGCGTGGACTTCGTCGACTTGGTCGGCTTGGCCGGCGTGCGGTGCGCCGCTCCGGACGAGCCCTTGCGCGCCCGTGTCCGGCATCGTGCCCGGGAGCGGGAGCGGGACCGGTGGCCGGTCTTGGCGCAGGCCGCGGTATGACGGCGCGCGCGATGGGGCGCGCGCTGGTTGGCCATGGCCTGCCCGGCCCCGAAGGCGAGGACGATGAGGAACGCCAGCAGCCCGAGCAGGGGCGTGCGACGACGCACGAAGATGGACGGTGCTGCGGTCATGGGGCGGCTCTCTGGGGTGGGTCAGGGTGGTGCGGCGCACCGCGGATGGTTGGCGTCCGGATCGCGCAGGCGGCTGCGGACGCCGTACTCTTAGAATCGGCGTCCAGGGGCGATGCCTTGAGCCTGAGAGCCGGCAGGGGCCGGTCGGTAGGCTACGTTGAGATGCTCGGGGTCATAGCGCGCACCGTGGCCGAGATCCGATGTGACGTGACCGCCGCCAAGAGCCGCGATCCGGCCGCGCGCGGGGTGAGCTCGGTGGAGATCCTCGCCGCTTGGCCGGGGGTCCACGCGTTGCTGGCCCACCGGGTCGCCCACGCTCTGTACGGAGCGCGCGTACCGGTGCTCCCGCGCCTGATCGCCGCTCTGGCGCGGGCGGTGACCGGGATCGAGATCCACCCGGCGGCGCAGATCGGCAACGGATTCTTCATCGACCACGGAATGGGGGTGGTCATCGGCGAAACGGCCGCGATCGGCGACGACGTCACGATGTACCAGGGTGTCACCCTGGGCGGGACCGGCTTTGCCACGGGCAAGCGCCACCCGACCGTGGAGGACAACGTGACCATCGGCTCCGGGGCCAAGCTGCTGGGCCCCATCACGGTGGGCCACGGCGCGAAGATCGGCGCCAACAGCGTCGTGATCCACGACGTCCCGCCCAACTCGACGGTCGTGGGCAATCCCGGGCATCCGGTCCGGGTCGAAGGCCGTCGTCCCGAGGGGCCCGACACCGACTGGATCCACCTGCCCGACCCGGTGGCCGACGCGATCCGCGGGCTCTCGAGCCGCATCAGCGCGCTCGAGGTCGTCGCCGACGACGCCGACGACGACGCGCCGGGCGAGGTCCGTCAACTTCGCCGGGCCGCCGGGGGCCAGCCGGACGGGCGCTCAAACCCGTCGGTGGGGCCTAGTCCAGCGGGCGGCTAGTGCCCTGGGGGTCCTCGCCGCCGCGAGGCGGCAGGGCGTGGACCGGCGGCAACGACGAGATGCCGGGTTCGATCCCGGCCTCGGGCATGTTGCGCCGCGCCCGCACCAGGTACAGAGGCCGGCCCTTGACCTCGTCGTAGATGCGCCCGACGTACTCGCCGATGATCCCGATGGCGATGAGCTCGATCCCGCCGAGCAACAAGATGAGGATCGTGACCGCGCTGAACCCTGGCAGGTAGGAGCCCGTGATGCGCAGGACGACCACGACGGGGATGGCGATGAACGCCAGCGTCGAGATGATGAACCCGAGCAGGGTGGCGAGTTGGAGCGGGCGGTGGGAGAACGACGAGATCGCGTCCAGTGAGAAGCGCAGCATCCGCGGCAGCGTGTACTTGGTCTTGCCGGCGTATCGCGAGTCACGGTGGTAGGGCACCGCGGCCTGCGTATACCCCACCCACACCGTCATGCCGCGCAGGAAGCGGTTGCGCTCGCGCATCAAGAGCAGGGCATCGAGGGGGCGTCGGTCCAGTAGCCGAAAGTCCCCGGAGTTGTGCTGGAGCTCGACCTGGGCGAGCTTGTCGAACAGCCGGTAGAACCAGCGGGCGGTGCTCAGCTTGAACCGCGACTCGCCGTCGCGCTGCTCGCGGACCGCATAGACGACGTCGCAACCGGCCCGCCAGTGATCGAGCATCGTCGTGATCACCTCGGGCGGGTCCTGGAGATCGGCGTCCAGCATCACGACGGCGTCGCCGCGGGCGTGGTCGAGTCCGGCGGTCAGTGCCGTCTGGTGGCCGAAGTTGCGCGACAGGTAGACCACCCGGACCCGGGGGTCGTTCGCGGCCAGCGTCTCGAGCTTCATCGGGGTGCCGTCGCTGGACCCGTCGTCGACGAGGACCAGCTCAAACGGCAGCGCGTCCAGCGCCGCGCAAACACGCGCGTAGAACTCGTGGATCGTCGCGTCCTCGTTGTAGACGGGCGCGACGACGCTGACGAGCGACAGCTCACGAGGCGCACCGTCAAAGATGCTCGGTGCATCGCTCATCGCTGCATCCTACGGGCTGGGCACCCCACGTCGTTACAGGAATCCGTGCGGGATGTAGCCCAGCAGGGTGATCAGCTGGACCGCTCCGGTGAAGACGATCGCCGTGGTCGCCAGGCGGCGATCGCGTCCCAGTGCGGCCAGGGGCAACAGCCAGGCGACGTACCACGGCAGCAGCGAGCTCGAGGCGACGAGCATGGCCAGCATCGCCCATCCGGCGCCGTCGATCCAGTCGGTCTGCCCGCGCCACACCCGCCGCAACAGCCAGCACAGGGTCAGCGCGAACGCGCCGACGAGCACGAAGCCGACGATGTGCCCGACGGTGGGCATGCCCAGCCTGCTTGAGATCAGGCCGGGGATGCTGGGCGAGTCGCCCACGCTCTGGCTCTTGATGACCGTCCCCAGCACATCGACGGATCCAGAGCCGAAGACGCCGAGGCTCAGCGCGGCGAGGGCGGCCAGCCCGACGCCGGCTCCCAGGGCGAGGCGACCGCGCGCGGCGCGGGCCCGGTCACCGGAACCGCCGGCGGCGAGCGCGAAGGGCAGGACGAGGCCGGCGGTCAGCTTGACGCCGATGGCCAGCAGACTCAGCCCGCCGCCGACGCGCTCGCGCGAGGCCAGAATCGCGTACACGCCGCCGACCATTGCCAGCAGCATCAGCAGGTCGTTGTGCCCGCCGCCGACTCCGTAGATCACGAGCAGCGGGTTGAGCCCGACGAGGGCCGCCGCCTTGACCGGATCGGCGCCGCGCAGCTTGGCGCAGCGCCATACCACCGCCACGAGCGCGAGGCTGGCGACGGCGGCCATCGACTTGTAGGCGTACACGCTGGTGGCGATCGTCAGCGGCGCCAGCAGGTAGCTGAAGACCGTGAAGACGGGCCCGTAGGCGGTGGGGATGGTCGACCACCTGGCGCCGACGTACTGGAAGATCGGATCCGGGTTGTTGGCGTAGGGCCCGTGGGTGTAGGGGTTGATCCCGTACACCGCGCCCATCCGCGCGTATGCCTGGTAGCTGAAGACGTCGGTGGAGGCCAGCGGCGGCGCCAGCAGGACGACGGCGTGCACGACCGCGATGGCCACAAGCACGACTCGCGCCGAGAGCTGCCCGGACAGGGCGACGACGGCGGCGTAGGAGACGAACATCAGCACCAGCGCGGCGATCGCGCCACCGACGTGCAGGTTGAAGAAGAGCGAGCCGAACGCGCCGGCCAGTGAGGCCGGGACCGGGCGGATGGACTCGGGGAGCAGCGACTCGCTGTGGGCCGCGGCCACGGCGACCAGCGTGCCGCTGGCCACCACCCCGCCCACGGCGGCCAGCCCGCGCCGGCTCAGCCGCCGGTCAGCGGTGCCGCTGCGCTCGGTCGAGGGGGCGTGTGCGAGCGCAACTCCGGGAAGGGTCGCGCCACGGGCGGCAGGGAGTCCGATGGACTGGGTGCCGGGCAGCCCGAGGCCTGCCTCGACGGCGGTGGTGGCGGTGACCTCGGGGCGGCTGCTGGGCTCGGCTCCGGGTCCACCCGCACGGACGTCGTAGCCGCCGCCGGGCGGTGTCGCGCTCGGTGGGCTGCTGGCACTCATCCGACTCAGGATGCCCGGACCTGGACCTGATGCGGTTTGAGCACCATTGGGATCTTATTAATTGAGCGTCGGCGCACGTGGTACTCCGGCCCTGGCGAGAGCCGCCGGCGCGCTGCGCTTCATCACAGGCACCAGCAGCATCGCCTCGACGGCGATTCGGGTGGACATCTTGGAACTACCCACCGCGCGGTCTGCGAACACGATGGGGATCTCGCGCACGCGGAAGCCGGCCAGCAGGGCACGGTAGGTGACCTCGATCTGGAACACGTAGCCCGCGGCCCGGACACTGGGTAGGTCGATCGCCTCCAGGACCTCGCGGCGGATGCACTTGAAGCCACCGGTGAGGTCGTGCACCTGCACGCCGAGGATGCGTCGCGCGTAGATGCCGCCCCCGCGGCTCACCAGCCGCCGGAGCACGCCCCAGTCGCGCACGCCGCCGCCGGGCACGTAACGGCTGCCGAGCACCAGGTCGGCGTCCTCGGCAGCGGCGAGGAGCTGCGGGAGATAGCGCGGATCGTGGGAGAAGTCGGCATCCATCTCGATGACCAGCTGTGCGCCACCGGAGAGAGCACGGGTGAAGCCGGCGAGATAGGCCTGCCCCAAGCCGCTCTTGCCCGGCCGGTGGAGCACCTCGACCACGTCGGACTGAGCCGCCAGCTCGTCCGCGATCGCGCCGGTGCCGTCGGGCGAGTTGTCATCCACGATCAGGATCCGATGATCGTGCGGGACCGCGCGCTCGAGCTCGGCGCCGGCCGCCGCGACGATGTTGCGCAGGTTCTCGGCCTCGTTGTAGGTGGGGATGACGAGCCAAACGGTGGCACTCATGGCGGACGCAGCGTAGTCATCCGGGCGGAGGGCGGGCGAGTACAGCCGTGCCCGACCACGCCCCGCCCGCCCCCGCCGTTCGGCGGGTGCGGCCTTGCATGAGCGGCGAGGGCTCGCGCGGCGCGCCATCATGTCGATGGGGGACATGTGATGGACGACGGCTACCCGACACTTCAGGAAGGCCCGGGGCGCGGCCAGGATCCGCCCGACGCGGAGCACGCCGATCGTCCGGCGGGCGACGCGTCCTCGCCGGAGGGGCCGGAGCGTGCGCGCGCCGACGGCGACCGCGATCGGGCCCCGGGCGACCGGCCCGGGCGCGGTGGCGAGCGCACACGCGGTCCGGTGGCGCCCCACCACCGCCGCCGCCGGGCCATCGCCGCGCTCGTAGCCGCGGCCGCGGTCGCGCTCGTCACCGGGGTCGTCGTCGGCGCGCTGTCCTCGGGCTCACACGCGCCGGCACGCAAGGAGCCGGTCGTCTCCAACGGCTTCTTCCGGCGCATCAAGACGCTGGCCAGCGGGGGCGCCGGGTCGTTTGTGGTGGACGAGCAGCGCGCCGAGAACCAGGCGATAACCCGGACGCTCGCCTACACGCCGTATGTCCGCGCCGCCGGCACCCAGCACAAGGAGGTGGCGCTCACCTTCGACGACGGGCCGGGGCCCTACACGCCCGACATCCTGCGGATCCTCGTGCGCGAACACGTCCCGGCGACCTTCTTCGAGGTCGGATTGGAGGAGCACTACTTCCACGCCGCCACCGCTCAGATCGTGGCCCGCGGCTACCCCATCGGTGACCACACCGAGTCTCACCTGCCGATGTCGCAGCTCAAGCGCAAGGCGCAGCTGGCCCAGTTGATCGAGGACTCCGATGCGATCGGGAACTACGGCGCGCCGTTCCCACGGATGTTCCGGCCGCCGTACGGGATGTGGGACGACACCACCCTGACGCTGCTGCGCAAGTACAGCATGCTGATGGTGCTCTGGTCAGTCGATACCGACGACTATGAGCGGCCCGGGGTCAAGGTCATCCTCCAGCGCGCGCTGGGGGGCCTGGAGCCGGGCGCGATCATCCTGCTCCACGACGCGGGCGGCAATCGGTCACAGACGGTGGCGGCGCTGCCGCGCCTCATCAAGGCGGTGCGCAAGCGCGGCTACAAGCTGGTGACCGTCCCACGGCTGCTCCTCGACAACCCCGCGCCCAAGAATCAGAAGGTGGCCGGGCTGGTGGGCGCCGGTGGCTGAAGCCCCCGGTGGCTGGTACCGGCGCCGCCGTGCCGGCGGTGGCTAGCGGCGCTGGTAGGCGACGCGGTTCCAGCTGGGCTCGGGCGCGAGCTCGATCGGCTCGCCGCCGCGATCGGGCTGGACGTAGACGAACGCCGAGGTGTCCTCGTCGAACGCGATGTCCAGCTCCCCCTCCTTGACGCGCTGGTCCAGCCAGGCACCGCGGAAGATCAGCCGGCGCAGCCAATGCACGAGCGAGCGCTCCGACGGGCCGACGAGCTCAGCCCAGCACTCGTTGACGTGCTCGCCCAGCGCGGATGCCGGATCGGTGACCTCGCCGTTGACGACGAGGTTGATGAGATCCTCGGCCTCGTGCTCCTCGACGGCGCCGCTGATGAAGCCCAGCTTGCCCGCCGACTGCTCGCACCGCTCGCGGAAATCGCGCTCGTTGAAGGTGAACCGCAGTTCTCCGTACTCGAGGACGAAGTCGTCGCCCGAGCTGTAGTTGCCGCGTCGGTACATCGCGTCGGCATCATATGGGCGAATCCTGCTCCGCCGGGACCCCTGAATTGGATGTTGCAGCGAAAGGGGGGTGGAAAGGGTCGGGCTCGAGGCTCTTATCTATATGGAGCCCGATCCACCAACCATCCTGATCGTAGAGGACCACTCCGCCACACGGCGCTTCCTGGCCGACAACCTGGCCGCCGACGGCTATGACCCGATCGAGGCCGGTACCGCCGCCGAGGGTCTGCGCCTGATCGCAGCCGGCGCAGCGGAGCTTGCCGTCATCGACCTGGGCCTGCCGGACCGCGACGGGCTCGAACTCCTCGCCGAGGTCCGCGGCTCGGCTCGCCGGGGCGGCGGCCTGGACTCCCGGCTGCCGGTGCTCATCCTCTCGGGCCGCGCCGGCGAGCTTGACCGCATCCGCGGCTTCGAGCGCGGCACCGACGACTATCTGGTGAAACCCTTCAGCTACGGCGAGCTCCGCGGCCGGCTGGACGCGTTGCTGCGCCGCGCGCGGGCCCGGCCGCGTCTGGGACGGCTGCGGGTCGGCGCCCTCGAGCTCGACCCGATGTCGCGCGAGGCGTGGGTCGACGGAGAAGTGGTCCAGCTCACCAACAAGGAGTTCGCCCTCGCGCTGCGCCTGGCCACGGAGCCGACGAGGGTGTTCACTCGCGCGGAGCTGCTGGCCGAGGTGTGGGGCTTTCAATCCGTGGGGGCGACGCGCACGCTGGACTCGCACGCCTCCCGGCTGCGGCGCAAGCTCAGCGTCGGCCGGCGCCGGTTCGTGGTCAACGTGTGGGGTGTCGGCTACCGGCTCCTTGACGGGGGCTCGACGTGGTGAGCACCGCCGTGTCGGTGGCGGGCTGGGTCGCCGCGGGTGTCGTCGGGGCGCTGGCGGTGAGCCTGCTCAGGGCCCACGGCGACCGGATGGAGGCCGTGGCGCGCGCCTGCCACGAGCTGCGCGGACCGCTGACCGCGGCACGGTTGGGGCTGGCCGCCCCCGCGGGGCAGGCGTTGCCTTCGCCCGGACGCCTGCGGGCGATCGACACCGAATTGGGCCGCGCGGCGCTCGCCCTCGACGACCTCTCCGGCACCGGGGGCGGCGCGCGGAGGCTGTGGCGGCTGGACCGCATCGACGTGCGAGGGCTGATGGCCGACTGCGTCGAGGCGTGGCAGGCGAGCGCGTTGGCGGCAGGCAGCACCATCGAAGTGGGATGGAGTGGGGAGGAGGCGGCCGTGTGGGGAGACCGGCTACGGCTGGCCCAGGCGATCGGCAACCTCATCGCCAACGCCATCGAGCACGGCCGTGGCACGGTCCAGGCCGGCGTCGTCGCGCACGGCGCCACCGTCCGGATCGCGGTCTCCGACGACGGGCCCGGGCTGCCGGAGCCCGTGGCCGAGCTCAGACGGCGCCCCCGACGAGGCCGGGGCGCCCGGGGTCGCGGGCTGGCGATCGCCGCCGACGTGGCCGAGGCACACGGTGGGGCGCTGGTCTCGGCGCCGTCGCGGGGCGGCGCCCGGCTCGTGCTGGAGTTGCCCGTCGCCC
>DASXCN010000135.1:0-13299 GCA_036491155.1 Solirubrobacteraceae bacterium
GTCGGCGCCGATCGTCACGCAGATCCTCATCGCCATCAACGTGGCCGTGTTCGTCGGCGAGACCGCCACCGGCACGCCGCTGGGCGGGGTGAACTCCAACAGCTTCGGCACGCTGTACGAAAAGGGCGCGCTGTTCGGGCCATACATCGACCAGTTGCAGCACCAGTACTACCGGCTGCTCACGTCCGGCTTCCTGCACGACGGCATCCTCCACATCGCCTTCAACATGCTGTTCCTGTTCTTCATGGGGCCGCTCCTCGAGCCCGCCATCGGGCGCCTGAACTACCTCGTCGTGTACTTCGTCTCGCTGCTGGCTGGGTCGTTCGGGGCGCTGCTCTTCTCCCCTCAGATCCCCACCGTGGGTGCGTCGGGTGCCTTGTTCGGAGTCCTCGGCGCGCTGGTGGTCGTCTCCCATTACCGAGGGATCTCGATCTGGCAGAGCGGCCTGGGTATAACCCTGCTGATCAACATCGTGTTCTCGCTCAGCGTGAGCGGTATCTCGATCGGCGGCCATTTAGGCGGCTTCGTGGGCGGGGCCATCTGCGGCTGGCTGATCGTGCAGGTCGGCGAACGTCGGCGCATGCCGGCGGCCGCCATCGCCGGGTGCGTGGTGGTGGCGGTGATCAGCGTGATCGGCGCCATCGCCGTGGCGGGAGGCGCCGGCCTGGCGCCCAACGGCGTGACCATCTGACCGCCTCGGACGACGACCGGGGCCGGGCGATGAGGCGCGCGCCTATAGCTCGACGGTGAGGGCGCGGGCACCCTCGGGCGGTTCTGGCACCAGCTCCGGGTGCAGGATGTGGGCAAGCAGCTCCAGCCCGTCGATGATCCGGGGGCCGGGCCGCGAGAAGTAGGCGGCAGCGTCGACGGCGACCACCTCGCCGGCCCCGAGCCCGGCCAGCTCGTCGCGGTGCATCTCGGCCTCGCGATGGGCGATCTCCGCGTCATAGCCGCAGGGCATGACGACCACGACGTCGGGTTCGACGGCCGCCACCTCCTCCCACGTTCGCTGCTCGGAGTTCTCGCCGGAGAAGCCGAGGAGGTCGTCGCCCCCCGCGAACTCGATGAGCTGAGGGGTCCAGTGGCCGGCCACGAACGGCGGATCCAGCCACTCCAGGGCCACGACCCGCGGCCGCCGCCGGGCGGTGCGCGTGAGAACGCGAATGCGGTCGATCCGGGCCGACGCCTCGCGCACGAGGTCGACTGCCGCGTCCTTGCTGTCGGTGGCCTGGGCCAGCGTGCGGGCGTCGCCGAGGACCTCGCCCACGGTGTGCGGGTCGAGCGAGACCACCATCGGCTGGGTGTCTATCTCCTCGGCGACGGCGCGCACGTCGTCGTAGGAGACCGCGCAGACGGCGCACAGCGCCTGGGTGACGATGAGGTTGGGCTCGAGGTCGTGAAGCGCGTCAGCATCGAGCTCGTAGATCGATTCGCCGGCCAGCGTGCGCTCCTTGACCGCGGCGTCGATCTCCCCGGCGCTGAGCCCCGCCGGCAGCACGTCGCGCGTGACCTTGGGAAGCTCCTGCGCCTTGGGGGGATAGTCGCATTCGTGCGTGACCCCCACAATGTCATCGCCGAGACCGAGCGCGAACAGCATCTCGGTGGCCGACGGGACAAGGCTGACGATGCGCATGGTCAGGTTTGCGGGCCGTACGCCCGTGGGAGTGTGAACGGAAGCGGATAAGGAGAAGACATGCCGGAGTTGCTCAACGAGGAAGAGGTCGCTACAAGGCTACGGCGTCTGCCGTGGGAGCGCGAGGGCGATGAGATCGTCCGCGAGTGGCGCTTCGAGGACTTCAACGAGGCGATCGCGTTCGTCAACCGGGTGGCCGAGGTCGCCGAGGAGGCCAACCACCATCCCGACATCCTCCTGCACGGCTGGAACAAGGTGAAGCTGTCGATGATCAACCACTCGGCGGGTGGCCTCACCGAGGTGGACTTCCGGATGGCCGAGCGCTTCGACGCCATCGACGGCTCGTAGCCCCGGACGCCCGGGGTTCACCACCTGGTCACGACTCCCATACCAGCCGGATACCTGCACCGCCCGGTGGGCGCATAATTTGACGGCGCCCCATCGCCCCATTGCAGGAGGAGGAGTCTGTGACAGGTACACGCCTTCATGTGACCGTGCTGCGAGTCGCTCTCGTGGCAGCCGCATTGATCGGGCTCGCGCTGCTGCGCAGCGCGCCCGCGAACGCGGCCAGCGCCTGCCGCCTGGGAGGCGGCGCCATCAAGCACGTGATCATCATGCAGTTCGACAACGTCCATCTCGCGCGCGACAACCCCAACGTCCCGTCTGACATCGAGCAGATCCCGGCGCTCTCTGACTTCATGAAGGACAACGGGTCGCTGCTCTCCAACGACCACACGATCCTGATCTCGCACACGTCCGACGGGATCCTCAGCACCGAGACCGGGCTCTACCCCAACAACTTCGGCGGCGGGGTGGGCAACAGCTTCCCCTACCTCGACCCCCACCAGACCGCCACGCGCGCCTCGAGCAGCGTCGTGCCGGGCACCAACACGCACTCGCTGTTCACCTACTGGACCGACCCGACCAGTACCGACGACCCGCTCTTCACGCTCATCCACCAGCCGGCCAGCGCGGCCAGTCCCGAGGGGGTCAACACTCCGGCCCCGTGGGTGGGCTTCACCCGCGCCGGATGCGACTTCGCGGGGGTCGGCGCGGCAGACATGGAGCTCGAGAACGACACCACCGACCTGCAGACCGTGTTCGGCGCCAACTCGCCGCAGGCCCAGTTCGGCAACTGGTCGTTCAACACCGCGTTTGACCAGCACTTCGCCGCCGGGTCTGACATCGGCACCACCGACTTCGAGGGCCTGGCCATCCACTGCTCGCGCGCCGACAGCGTCGGGCACGGCGTCTGCGCGCCGTCCAACGGCGGTGCGCCCGACGCGCTGCCGTCCGAGCCCAGCGGCTACACCGGCTTTGACGCGCAGTTCGGAGCGCTGGGGGTCGACCCGGTCCTCACCGGCAAGCCCGACACTCCGCTGCCGGCGAACTTCACCCCGCCCGGCGACACCCCGCCGCCGGTCTCGGGCGACTTCGTGGCCCCGCCCGTCCACGACGTGTTTGCCCCCAATGCCAACGACATCGGGCGCGACGCCGTTCCGGAACAGAACCTCGACGCGTCCGTCACCCCGCCGCCCAGCACCTTCCGGGCGGGTGCGACGCCCACCTCGCAGATCCTCGACGAGGACGGCAGCGCGGGCTTCCCGGGCTTTGACGGGATGGAGGCCAACAACGCGCTCGGCTACACCGCCGCAGCGCAGGAGGCCGGCATCCCGGTCACCTACACCTACCTCTCTGACGTTCACGACGACCAGTACGACCTCAACCACGGCAATGCGTTCGGTCCCGGGGAGGCCGGGATGGAGGCTCAGCTGCGCGAGTACAACGCGGCATTCACCGCGTTCTTCCGCCGGCTGGCCCGCGACGGCATCAACCAGCACAACGCGGTGTTCCTGGTGACGGTCGATGAGGGCGACCACTTCGCCGGCGGACCGCCGCTCAACCCCGGGTGCAACGGGGTCACGGTGCCCTGCCAGTACGACACCGCCGAGCACGGCGGCGCTGCCTTCGGCACCTCCGGCTTCGCTCGCAATGTCGGCGAGATCGACACCAACCTGCCGGCGCTCATCAAGGGCTCGACCGGCAACGCGACGACGTTCGGCTTCGACAACGACGACGCCCCGGCGGTCATCGTGCCCAACCAGTCAAGCCCCTCCGGGCCGCGGCCCGGCGCCGACGACCCGGCGGTGCGCGGCCTGGAGCGCGACATCTCCGCAGGCGCCGAGCCTGACCCGATCACCGGGCAGACGACGCCGATCACGGTCAACATGGCCGACCAGACGGAGGAGAACATCCTCCACATGGTCAACTCCGACCCCAACCGGACCCCGACGTTCACGCTGTTCGGCAACGACGATTACTTCTTTGAGAGCGTCTGCTCGAACGTCGGTGGCGCGCAGGGCGCGACGCCGGCTCCGGTGACCAACCAGGGCCCCGGGTGCCCGGCCCAGGGCAATGGGTTCGCCTGGAACCACGGCGACATCCAGCCCCAGATCGCCACCACCTGGCAGGGCTGGGTGGGACCCGGGATCGCCAACCTGGGCCAGACATCGCGGATCTGGACCGATCACACCGATGCCCGGCCGACGCTGATGACGCTGCTCGGCCTGCGCGACGACTACACGTGGGACGGCCGCGCGATCGAGCAGATTCTCGACCGCGGCCCCGGCAACGGCGGGAGCGGCCACGGCTCGCGGCATGCGGACAGCCGAGGCCGAGATCGGGGCCAGGTCAACCGGTTCCTCCTCGACGCACTGGGAGCGGCCTACAAGCAACTCGACGCGCCGTTCGGCGCCTTCGGGCTCGATACGCTCGACGCCGACACGACCGCGCTGGCGGGTAGCTCGCCCGGCGATGCCGGCTACCTCGGCACCGATCGTCAGCTGCAGGCGTGCGACAACGCCCGCAGCGCGCTGGTGCCTCAGATCCAGTCCGTGTTGCTGGGCGCCGAGACGGGGCAGCGGCCGCTCAACGGCTTTGAGGCGATCTCGCTGATCACCCGGGCCGACCGGCTGATCACTGACGCCCATCGCCTGGGGAGCTCCGCGACCCCGCCGTCACGGACGCTCTGCAGCTAGACCGCCGCCGAGGGCGGGCCCGGCATCGCGCCCGGGCCCGTCACGGCCGGCGGCACGGCCGGGCCCCGATCCGGGGCCCGTCCGCTGAGCACGTCCATCACGGGGAGGCCTGCTGCTACGGTTGCCGTGTCGCTGAATGAACGACGACGAACGACCCCGAAGTAGCAGCGCGCTGACGCAGGGCGCCATCCGGACCGAGATCCGGACGACGCGCGGGGCTCTGTGACAGCGCTGTTCATCATCCTGACCGGCCTCTTGGTGCTGGTCAACGCGTTTTTCGTCATCGCCGAGTACTCGCTCGTCCGGTCGCGCAAGTCGCGCCTGCAGGAGATGGCCGAGGACGGCAAACGTGGGGCGCGCCTCGCCCTCGCCGAGCTCGAGGACATCGGCGATTACATCGCGGCCTGCCAGGTCGGCATCACGATGGCCTCGATCGGCATCGGTGCCCTCGGCGAGCCGGCGATCGCGCACGTGTTCGAACCGCTGCTGGGCGGCCCGCTCGGGCACAGCGCCGCGATCGTGGTGTCGGTGATCATCTCCTACCTGCTGATCACGGTGGCGCAGAGCATCATCGGCGAGATCGCGCCCAAGCTGTACACGATCCAGCACGCCGAAGATCTGGCGCGACGGATCGCGCGGCCGCTGCACATGTGCCGGGTGCTGTTCACGCCGTTCATCTATGTGCTCAACTCGGCGTCCTACTCGCTCCTGCGGCTGACCGGCACCGACCCCGACGCGGTTCCCGAAGGCGGCACGCCCGACGAGATCAAGCGGATCATCGCCGAGTCCTCGAGCGGCGGCAGCCTCGACGTGGGCGAGGCCAACATGCTCACCGGCGTCTTTCACCTGCATGAGCAGGAGGCGCGCCAGGTGATGACGCCGATCCCCGCGGTGGTCACCGTGGACCTCTCGGAGAACGTGCAGGACGCGCTGCGCCGCTGCGTCTCGACCGGTCATTCGCGCCTGGTCGTCACCGAGGACGAGAACCAGGACCGCGTCAAGGGCATCGTCCACGTCAACCAGCTGGTCAAGCTGATGATGAACGAGGGGTACGAGGCGCACTTCGACAAGCTGGTCCGCGAGGCGCCGATCGTGCCCGAGACCAAGCCGCTGGACGACCTGCTGGCCGACCTGCAGCGCGAGCGCACGGAGCTGGCCATCGTCATCGACGAGTACGGCCGCACCGCCGGCATCGTCACCACCGAGGACATCATCGAGGAGGTCGTGGGGGAGATCTCCGACGAGACCGACCCCGCCGGCGGGGCCGTGCGGCGGCTGGCCAGCGGCGACTGGTTCGTGCGCGGGCACGTCCCGGTCTCCGACCTCGAGGACTACGGGCTGCACCTGCCGGTGGACACCGACGCCTACAACTCCGTCGGCGGGTTCGTCTTCGCCGAGCTCGGTCGCCTGCCCAAGCGTGGCGACCAGGTCACCGCCGACGGCTACTCGATCCGCGTCGAGTCGGTGCGCGAGAACCGCATCGAGGCGGTGCGGATCCGACACCGCAAGGCGCCGGCCACCGAGGGCGCGACGACCTAGCAGGGGCGCGGAGGGCGGCGGCGTGCCGGCCGCGCCCAGCCCGCCGGGGCTGTGTGCCCCCAATCACACGCGATGACGCGCAAACTCGCGCCATTCGTTACATTGCCCGGCAACGCGCCGTCCGGTTGGTTTCCGGCGGTTGAGAGGAGAGATGGAGCCGGCCCCTCGGGGCCGGCTTCGCCCGCCCTCGAGCCCAGCGAGCGACCGGTTGCAGCCAAAAAGAAACCGGCCCGCTGGGGACGGGCCGGTCTCGTGCTTCTGGGGAGGAGGTGCTGCTATGAGGTACGTCGCGCTGTGAATATTGGGCGCCGGACCTGAATGCAGCCTTAATAATTAGTCGTAGTCGTAAAAACCCCGGCCGGCCTTGCGGCCAAGAGCCCCGCTGTCCACCAGTTCGGTCAGGCGGACCGGGACCTGGGCACCGATCTCCTCACCGATCGCCTGAGAGACGTCCAGGCCGACGAAATCCAGCAGGGCGATCGGGCCCATCGGCATCCCCGCGCCCAGCGTCATGCACTGGTCGACGTCGGCGGGGGTCATGCCGGTCTGCACCATGAAGTCCACCGCACTGAACAGGTAGGGGAAGAGCAGGCGGTTGACGACGAAGCCGGGGCTGTCGGGGACCTCCACGGGGGTCTTGCCGAGGTCCTGGCACAGCGTCCGGGCACGCTGGCGCACGTCGTCGCGGGTCTCGGGTCCGAAGGCGAGCTCGATGAGCTCCATCCGCGGCACGGGGTTGAACACGTGCAGACCCACGAAGCGGTCAGGGTGCCCGCTGGCCACGGCCAGCTCCGCGATCGACAGCGACGAGGTGGTGGTGGCCAGGATCTCGTCGGGACCCGTGTGGGAAGCCAGCTCGGCCAGCAGCGGGCCCTTGTGGTCCGGATCCTCCACCACCGCCTCCACCAGGAAGGTGGCCTGGGCCAACTCGTCCAGATCGCCGACGACCCGTACCCGGTCCGCGCACCCGTTCAGCGCGGGCAGCCTGTCGCAATGCTTGGCTACGGCGCCCCGCACCCGGTCTGCGGATGCGGTGGAGCGGGCCCACAACAGGACCTCTCCGTGGGCCGCGGCGACGGCGGCAAGCCCAGCCGCAATCGTGCCCGAGCCGGCGATAGCGAGTCTTTCTTGCACAGGATCTCCTGGTGGTGGGTGCGCCCGGAACCGCGCCGGTCCCGCGGCGCCGTCAAGGGTACGGAACCGTTCAGTGGAACGTAGCTACCCGCTCTGAGGTGCTGCCTATACCCCTTCAACGCTCCGGGTGTGCCCGTTCTCACACTGCGGGGTGCCGGAGCTACCGCTCCTGCTCGGTCGGGCGGATGAGCACCTCGTTGATCGCGACCCGCCACGGTCGGGTGACGACGAAGGCGATCGCATCGGCGATGTCCTCAGGCACCATCTTCTCGAAGTCGTCGCCGGCGGCCATCGCCTCACGGATCTCGGGGCGGTTGTGGGAAACCAGCTCGGTGGCCACGGCGCCCGGCTCGACGAGCGAGACGCGCACGTGACGGCGGGTGACCTCCTGGCGTAGCGATTCGCTGAAGGCGCCCACGCCCCACTTGGTCGCGTTGTACACGCCGCTCCCGCTGCGGGCCACCCGCCCCGCCACCGAGCTGATGTTGACCATGTCCGCGACTTGGCGCGGGCTGTCCTGCGCGGCCTTGAGCAAGTGGGGGAGGGCGGCGTGGGCGCAGTAGAGCAGCCCGTGGACGTTGACGCTGATCATCCGCTCCCACTCCTCCAGGGGAGCACCCACTGCCGGGCCCAGCAGCATCACGCCGGCGTTGTTGATGAGGGTGTCCAGACGGCCGAGGTCGCCGACGGCCTTGTCCACGAGCGCCTGGGCATGGTCCCGCGAGCTCACGTCGGCCGCGATCGCCAGTGCGGTGCCGCCCGCGTCGGTGATCCGTGCGGCGAGGGCATCGATGCGGTCCTTGCGCCGGGCCGCGATGGCCACGGCCGCGCCCTGCTCCGCGAGGGCGAGCGCGGTCGCCTCGCCGATGCCGCTGGAGGCGCCGGTTACCAGCGCCACGGTTCCGTTCAGCTTCTGGGTGTTGGTCATGCACCGAGCCTAGGAAGCCGTGTGTGGTAGAACCGCGGACCGGGATGGCATCCGGTACTCACACCGTCCGCGCGGCCCGGCTCGTGGCGCTGGGCGAGCCCCTCCAGATCCAGCAGGTGGAGCTGCCCGCGCCCGGCGCCGACGAGGTCCGCGTCGAGCTGCACTACGGCGGCGTGAATCCGATCGACCGCTACACCGCGGAGGGCCGCGTCAACCCCGGCGGGCCGCGCCCCCGGACGCTCGGCGCCGAGGCCGCCGGGGAGCTGGACGGGCGGCCGGTCCTGGTGGCCGGCGAGTCGCTCGGCGCCATCCGTGACGGCGTGTGGGCCCAGGCGGCGGTCGTGCCCCGGCCGGCGGTGGTCGACCTCCCCGACGGCGTGTCGCCCCGTGCGGCGGCGGCCATGGGCATCGCCGGGCTGACGGCGCTCAACTGCGTGCGCGAGCTTGCCGCGGTGACCGCCGAGGATCGCGTCGTCGTGCTGGGCGCCTCGGGCGGCGTGGGGAGCATGATCGTGTCGCTGGCGCGATCGGCCGGGGCCGCGGTGTGGGGCCAGACGGGGTCGGCGGCCAAGGCGGCCGCGATCACCGAGAACGGCGCTCATCGCGTCCTGGTCGGCGGGCCCGAGCACATCGCCGACGACATCGTCGGCTTCGAGCCCACGGTCGCCTTCGACCCGCTGGGCGGCGGGTTCGTGGCCCCGCTGGTGGAGGCGATGGCGCCGCGCGGGCGGATCGTGTCCTTCGGCGTCTCGGCCGGGCCCGAGGTCACCTTCAACATGCAGCTGGTCTACCGCAAGGCGGTCGCGCTGCTGGGCTACGGCGGCATCCTGCTCACCCGCGAGGAGCGCCGCCCCGGCCTGCAGGCCGCCCTGGAGGCGGTTCGCGCTGGTGAGTTGAAGGTCCGCATCGACTCCGTGCTGCCTCTGGAGGAGGTCAACGACGCGTTTCGGCGCCTCGTCGACCGCCGCGTTCAGGGCAAGCTGCTGCTCGACCTCGGCTAACCCCAGCGAAAGCCCACATCGTCGGCGGCCACCGGCAGGGGGCTGGAGGGCAGCCCCGGCGGCGGATCGTTCTGGTTGAACTCCACGGGCGCCAGGTCGTTGGGCGTGTCGGAGTGAAACAGCGAGGCCAGGTACTGGGCCTGGCCACGCCCGGGCCCGAGCTCGAACTGGCCGCCGCCGTAGGCTCCGATGCCGTGCTCGGCGCAGTAGTCGTACGTGTCGCAGAGCTTCTTCAGGCCCCCGATGCGCGACGGCTTGAGGTTGACCATTCGCGGGATGAACGGGAGCGCCTCGATGTCGGCGATGGAGTGGATCGGCGCGTCCCAGGTGATCCGGTCGTGCTCGGCGGCGAGCGCGGCCGCGGTGCCCGCGGTGACCACGTCGGGGTCCTCCAGCCAGGCGTCGGGGAAGGCGGCGACGACGCGCTCATAGAGCACCGGGTCGGGCTCCTGGTCGACGATGGTGCCGTGGTAGAGCGCCTTGAAGTCGATCGAGTCCACGGCGCCGGTGCGGGCCAGCTCCGCGATCAGGTCGGGGGTCCACGAGGTGGTGGCGTCCAGCTTGAAGCGCAGCGTCGGGTAGTGGGCCAGGCGGCTTTCGATGGGACCCAGCGTCGGCGGCTCGCCCAGCCGCAGCGAGACCACGAAGGTCAGCGGCCGCGCTTCGCGCTTTAGCGCCCGGTGCAGCGGGATGCCCGCCTGTCGCAGCGCGAGGTCCAGCCCGGCGCTGTGAAACGTCCAGCGGCGATACAGCCGCGACACCTCGCCGCGCTGGGGCTCGACTGTGAACAGGTCCAGGCTGTCGATGCGCTCGCAGAACTCGCCCAGCGTGTAGCTCCCCGCCAGGTCCAGCACCGGCCCCGCCTCCTGCAGCGCCACCTGGTCCTCGGCGTCGTAGACGACGTCCTCTCCGACCCCTTCGGCGCCGGCGCCGGTGATGTGTACCACCGTCGAGAGGCGCTCAAAGCCGCTTGAGACCTGCGCGCGGAGCCCCTCCAGCGTGTAGCCGTCTATCTCGAGGGGCAGTCCGGCCAGCTTGTCGAAGGTGCTCATCGGCCGGCCGATGGGGCCGGCGCGGTGGGCTCCAGGCGCGCCACGAGCTCCTCCAGTCGCAGCTCCTCGAGGCCCTGGCTCACGGCGTCAAGCTCCCCGGCGCAGTACTCCACCAGCGCGCGGCCCTCGCGGACCAGGTCCAGCGTCTCGCGCAGCCCGGCCTCCCCCGAGTCCAGGCGGCGGATGATCTCCTCCACCCGGCTCACCGCCGACTCGTAGGTGCGTGTCTCGTTCATTCGGTCTCCTTCTCGCCGGCGACCTCGGCCGCGACGGCGCCGTCGTGGAAGCGCAGCGTCAGGTCGTGCGCGGCCTGCGCCGCCGCCGCGGAGCCCAGCGGCAGTCCGGCGTGGTCCTGCACGAGCGCGTAGCCGCGCGCCATCGTGCGCTGGGGGTCGTGGGCCGCCAGCGCCAGTGCCAGGCGCTCGAGCTCGCGGGCACGGCGGCCCCGATCGCCGGCAGCCGTCCGCGCCGCAGTGCGCTCGAGCGTGGCCGCATGACCTGCCACGCGGACGCGCCCGCCGTCCGCCTGGCGGCGCGCGGTGGCGCGCAACTCGCGCAGCAGCTGGTGCAGGCGTCCCCGGTGGCGGGCGATGTGCTGACTGGGTGCCCGCGAGAGCTGGGCCAGCGCCCGGGCTCGCACGATGACCGCGCGGCGACCATGGTCGCGCAGGCGCGCCGCGGCGGTCGCCAGCGCCCGCCGCGCGGCGACGCAGTCCACGGGGACCGCGGCCTCGGCGGCGTGGGTGGGCGTTGAGCAGCACACCGCGGCGACGTCGTCGATGAGTGTGCGGTCGGTGTGATGACCGACCGACGAGATCACCGGCACGCGCAACAGCGCCACGGTGCGGCAGAGGGCCTCGTCGCAGAAGGCGTAGAGGTCGGCCAGCGAGCCGCCGCCGCGGGCGACGATCACCACCTCCACCTCCGGGGAGGCCGCCAGCTCGCGCAGCGCCGCGGCGATCCGGGGGGCGGCGTGCCGGTCCTGGACGGGGACGAAGGCCCAGACGAGCCGCCCGCTCCAGCCGCGCCGGCGCAGGCCCGCCAGCACATCGTCGCGGGCCTTGCTGCCCTCGCCGGTGACCACCCCGATGGTGCGGGGCAGCGCGGCGAGCGGCAATCGTTTCTGGGGCGCGAACAACCCCTCGTCGTGCAGCCGGCGGCGCAGCCGCTCCAACTGGACGAGGAGGTCGCCCTCGCCGGCGAGGCGCAGTTCGGTGACCGCGAAGCTGAAGGTGGGGGAGGAGGTGCCGCTACCGGGGTAGTAGTCGCAGCCGCCGCCGGCGACGACGCGCATCCCGTCGCTGAGGGTGACGCCGAGCCGTTCGAAGTCGTCGCGCCACATCGAGCACGGAAGCGCCCCGCGGGCGTCGCGCAGCTCGAAGTACACCCGCACCCGGCTCTCGCGCACGCCCCAGACCTCGCCGGTGATCTGCACCCGCGCGAACTGCTGGAGGCGCTCGCGTAGCTGGGCGGCGTAGGACCCGACCGGGAAGGGCCCGGGAAGCGCGCTCTCGGGCGCGCTGGTGGTGGAGCTGGCAACGGAGTCCATCCCGCCGCCGAGGCTACACGCCGCTCGACACGGAACGGGAGGGCCCGCGCAGGCGCCGCGTCAGCGTCACCTGACGCCCGACGGGGGCAAAGCCCAGCCGGGCGTAGAGGAGCTGCGGCCAGTCATCGGCGTCGGCGCCGACCAGGATGCGCTCGGCGCCCCAGTCAGCCGCCTCCGCCACCGCCGCCAGCACGACGGCCCGGGCCAGGCCACGCTCGCGATGGGCCACGCGGGTGCCCACCTCGGTGAGCGTCGCGACGCGCCGGCCGTCCAGGTCGGGGTCGAGCAGCAGCGTGCCCATCGAGGCCAGCTCCCCGCCGGGGTCGCCGGCGCCCAGGCAGCGCGCGCACGTCGTGGCCCGCAGGCGGCGCTGCGCCGCGACCAGGCGGGCCGCCAGGCCGCCGCCGGCCCGCACCTCCGGCGCCTGGTCACCCACGGCGGCGACCTGCAGCGCTTCCATCTCGGCCGCGGAGATCGCCCGCGCCCGGGGATCGGGCTTCGCGGCAGCCGGGTCTCCGGCGAACACCATGAGCACGATCCGGCCGCGCTCCCATCCGTGGCGCTCGAGGTGCCTCGCCGCTCGCTCTCCCGCGGCCGCGTCGTCAAACACGACGTGGCGGTGGCCCAGGTCGCCCAGCCAACGCTCGGCGAGCGCCGTGACCCGCGCCCCGTCGAGCTCGGGCGTGCCGTCGTCGAGGAGCACGGCGTTGAGGTAGTGGACGTCGTGGAGCTCGGGGTGTCGGACCACGAGGCCGCCCGGCACCTCGGTCGCCTCAAGCGCGGCGCGGCGGCGGATGGCGCGGTCGGCGGCGAGCGCGAGATCCAGGTCGGCGGTCACGCCCCGGATCCAACCAGGCCGGCGGCGACGGCTCCTGTCTGCCGCGAGCGGCTCCGGGGCGCCGGCGCAAACGGCGGCTTGGGAAAGAGGCTGGACCGAGCGCAACGTTGACGCCTCAGAGCGCACGGTGCCCGCGAACCGACCGTGTGTTCTGAGCGTTCAACATGACACGCGTTTCAGAGCACACAGTCCCGAGAGCCGCACCGTGTGCTCTGAGCGTTCAACAATCTGCAGCGCACGCCCGCGACCCAAGCGCCGTCCTCCCCGGCCGCCGTTGGGTCGGGTAGACGCAGCAGGCCCCGCAGGGGCCGAGCACACCCGGCACCCGCAACGCGGAGAGGCGGTCGTCGGGAGCGTTGCGGTAGCCCAGACGTGCCGCCGAATGGATGCACCCCAGAGGGCAGTGTGGTTGCGACGGTTTCAGGCGTCGGGGCGCCCATCGAGGCCCCGACACCACGTCACATGGGTGCGATACGGCGTGTCGAGCAGCCCGTCAGGGCCCACCAGGCCGCGCTCGGCCACGAGGTCCGCCACCGCATCCAGCAGTCGCCGGCGCGGAGCATCCTCAAGCAGAGCGACGAAGCTCA
>DASXCN010000136.1:0-2978 GCA_036491155.1 Solirubrobacteraceae bacterium
CTCGGTCGAGTTGCCCGAGCGCGAGGTGACGGTCTACCGCTTCGACGAGCTCTGGCACGAGGGCGACCGGCGTGGGTTCGCCATCGAGTGCTCGTCGGGCACGTATGTGCGCAGCCTCATCGCCGACCTGGGCGACGCCTACTGCCTGCAGCTGCGCCGGACGCGCATCGGCGACTTCGACGTCGCCGACGCCGACCCCGAGCGGCCGGTCCCCCTTTCACAGGCCCTCGGCTTCCTGCCCGACGTGCCGCTCAGCGGCGAAGCGGCCCGGCGTGCCGCCCACGGGGTCCGCGTCGAGGTGGAGGGCGCCCCGGCGCCCACCGGGCCCGGGCCGAGCCCGGTCGTGCGCCTCACCGACGCCGACGGACTCATCGCCCTCGCTCAGCCGGTCGACGACGGCGCCGCGCTGAAGCCGATCGTCGGCTTCCGGGGGTGAACCGGACCCACCCGGCCCCGCGGCTCACCGCCGATTAGGCTTCGCGCCGATGCAGGTGACGATGCTCGCGGACGCCGAGGCCCGCCCGCGCCGCGTGGCGGTGGGCGAGTTCGACGGCGTCCATCTTGGCCACCGCGAGGTCATCGCGGGCAACGACACGGTGCTCACCTTCGAGCCCCACCCGCTCGCCGTGGTCCGGCCCGAGGCGGCCCCCAAGCTGCTCACCAGCCTCGACGTCAAGGCGGAGCTGATCGCCGGGCTGGGCGTCCAGGAGCTGGTGCTCATCCCCTTCGACGAGCAGTTCGCCCGCCAGACGCCCCAGGAGTTCATCGACCACGTCCTCGTGCAGCGGCTGTGCGCCACCCATGTCTCGGTGGGCGAGAACTTCCGCTTCGGCCACCGCGCCGCCGGTGACACCGACATGCTGGGCGCCGACGCCCGGTTTGAGACGCGGGTCGTGCGCATCGTCGAGGTCGACGGGGAGATCGTGTCCTCCAGCCACATCCGGGCGTTGGTCTCCGCCGGTGACGTCGCCCACGCCGCGCGGTTCCTGGGCGCGCCCTTCCAGATGCGCGGTGAGGTCGTGACCGGGGATCGGCGTGGCCGAGAGCTGGGCTTTCCCACCGCCAACATCGTCCCCGACGAGGCGTTGATCTGTCCCGGCCACGGGGTCTACGCCGCCCGGGCCGGCGGGCGCTGCGCCGCGGTCTCTGTGGGGGTGCGGCCCACGTTCGGAACCGGGCGCGCGGTGCTGGTGGAGGCCTACATCCTCGACTTCGACGACGATCTGTACGGCCAGGAACTGCGCATCGACTTCCTGGCCCGTCTGCGCGGCGAGCGGCGCTTTGACGCCGTGGAGGCGCTGATCGAGCAGATGCAGCTTGACGTGGTGCAAACCCGCCGGTTGTGCGGGTGATCTCTGCTAGCCTCACCGGCCGCATGACTCTGACCCAGGAACGCAAGCAGGAGCTGGTCGACAAGTTCGGCGAAAGCTCCACCGACACCGGCAAGACCGAGGTCCAGGTGGCGCTGCTCACCGAGCGCATCAACCAGCTCACCGTGCACCTGCGCACGCACGCCAAGGACCATCACTCGCGCCGCGGGCTGCTCATGCTCAACGGCCAGCGTCGCCGGTTCCTGAACTACCTGCGCAAGACCGATCTCGAGCGCTACCGCGCGCTCATCCGCGAGCTCGGCCTGCGCCGGTGATCACGGCCGGCACCCCGGTCCCCGAGTTCACCCTCAAGCGCGGCGACGGCTCAGGGTTCACCCGCGCCGACCTCGAGGGCACGACGACCGTGCTCGTCTTCTACCCGTTCGCCTTCAGCCCCGTCTGCACCGACCAGCTCAACCTCTATGAAGAGGTTCTGGAGGATTTCGAGGCCAAGGGCGCCACGCTGTACGGGGTTTCGTGCGACGCCACGTACTCGCAGACGGCCTTTAGGGAGAAGCTGGGGGTGACGATCGAGCAGCTCTCTGACTTCGAGCCCAAGGGCGCGGTATGCCGCGCGTTTGACGCCTATCACGAGGGCGGCTTCCCGCAGCGGGCGCTGGCGCTCATCGGGCCCGACTGCGTGGTGCGGTGGTCATATCAGGCGGCCTCGCCCGGCGACCTGCCCGGCGCCAACCTCATCTTCGACGCCCTGGAGGCGTAGGCCCGGAGTCTGCGCCTTGAGCGAGCTCGGCTCCGCTCCCGTCCCTGAGCCCTCCGACGCCGACCACCGCCGCGGCGCGGGGCCGGTGACCATCGTCTACGCCGACTTCGAGTGCCCCTATTGCGCAGCGCTGGAACTGCGTCTGCACGACCTGGCGCTCGAGGTCGTCTTTCGCCACTTCCCTGTGCGCTCGAGCCATCCGCGGGCGTGGCCCGCGGCGTGCGCCGCCGAGGCCGCCGGGCGCCAGGGCCGCTTCTGGGAGATGCACGACCTTCTCTTCTCAGACCAGGCCCGGCTGGAGGACCCCCACCTGTGGGACCGAGCGCGTCGGCTCGACCTCGATCTCGAGCGCTTTGACGCCGACCGCCGTCGCGACGACGTGCGCGAACGGGTCAAGGCCGACTTTCGCTCCGGGGTGCGCGCCGGAGTGGTGACGACGCCGGCGCTGTTCGCGTGGGGCGACGGACGGGCCGAGACCGTCGACCTGGCCGAACTGGAGCGTCGCCTCGGCGGCCCGGTCAGGCCGTAGCGGCGCGCGCCGGCGCGGTCGCGCCCTGGGGCGCCTTGGCCTGCTCGAGGTCCTCGAGCGACGGCGGCGTGCCCCGCAGCGGCCGCTCCATCCCCGGCGCGCTGATCGCCGAACGAACGAGGTCCAGCTGGCGCAGGATCACGTCGCCCTTGAGGTGCTGGAAGGAAGCGACCGCCTCGCAGATGCCCTTGACCATCATGAGGACGTCGACGGCGCTGACGTCGGTGCGCACCGTTCCGGCGTCCTGGGCCCGGCGCACCAGCGCCTCGAGGACGCCGATGAGCTCATGGTGGATCTCGCGGATCTCGTCGTTGGCAAGCCACGTGTCGGCGATCGCGTCAAACAGGGCCCGGTCGGT
>DASXCN010000137.1:0-3384 GCA_036491155.1 Solirubrobacteraceae bacterium
AGCTCGGCGCGCTGTGCCTCAGGGAGGCGCGGAGGGGTGACGTTGCCCGTCCACCGGAAGCCGGGTGGGAGATGGAGCTGCTCGGTGAGCCCCAGCACGACGGCGCTCCGGCCATCCCCGATCGCGACCGCGGAGCACGACAGCCCGCCGACGCGCCGCTGGAGCACCTCCGTCGGCCGCAACAGGCCGCCTCTCCATCCGCGCACGCCGTGCCCGCCCCCGCCGAGCCGCGGCTTGCGCACCCACGCATGTCCCACGCGCCCGGTGGGGCCGGCGGCCCTTGGGAAGTGGCCGGGAGCCCGCGTCTCGGGCGCTCGGGCCCCGGCAGCGCGCGCGGCGGCCCCCACTTGCCAGGGATCACGCACCGCCTCCAGCAGCTCGGCAGGCGTCCCCAGCAGCTCGCGTCCGTCGGCGAGCTCGCGCACCAGATCGGGCCGGTTCTCCAGACCGGCGCCGTACACGACGGCGTCCGCCTCGATGTCCGCGGCGAGCGCGGCGAGCTCATTGTTGGTCGGCGCCGTCGCTCCAGGCGCCAGCGCGCGCAGATCGACATCGCCGAACCGGTCAAGCGCGATCACCTCATATCCGCCCTCGACCGCCAGTTGGGCGAGCATCCGCGCGCTGACCGCCACGACGAGGATCCTCACGGCAACCGCACCCCGGTCAGCAGTCCGGCCAGCAGCGTGGCGGCGACGAGGTCCGCGGTCGTCCCGGGGTTCAACCGGCCGTCCATGGAGCGCAGCGAGGTGTCGAAATCTTGGAGCGAGCGGGTCCCGTCGCGCACCTCGCGAGCCGCCTCCGTGACCGCTCGCGCCGCCGCGTCGCCCGCTTTGCGCGCGATCAGGCTGTCAGGGCGGGACGCCAGCAGGCCGACATGCAGCGACACGATCGCCTCGAGCGTAGACATACCGTCGCGCAACGCGTCCTCCAGGAGCCGCAGGCCGGTGTCGAACACCATCGCATAGCCGGTCGCGTACTCGGAGGCGATGCTGTCGCGATGCGCGGCGGCCTCCATCGCCTCGCGCAGCGACACGCGAGCGGGAGCCCGCACGTCATGCTCGGGGGCCTCGCCCAGGCCGCCTGGGTTCGCGCGGGCGATCGCCGCGAACGCCGTGGCGGCATCGCGGACATCGAGCCCGGCCAGCGTCCGCTCAAGCGCGACGCGCAGCGGCTCGTCGGCTCGCCGGGTGACCTCCGCTCGAACGAGCGGCGCGAACAGGAGCACGATCCCGAGATTGGTGTTGGTCCGGACAACCCGCACGGTCGCCTCCACCCCATCCGCGATCAGCTCCCCGACGGTTCTCTGCAGGGCGGCGTCGCGCCCGAACACCGGGCCCAGCGCGAGCGCCGACCGGACCATATCGGCGTAGGTCGTATCGGAGAAATCATGGCTCGGAGTGACGTTGCCCGGTTTGGCCGCTGACACCTCCAGCACGCATGCCAGCTGCACCTGACGCTCGAGCAGGTCCCCGCTCAGCCTTGAGGAGTGAGCTAGGGTTGCGTTCACCCGCGTCACAATACGAGAGGGAGGTAACGCCAATGGCCATCACGCTGGCGACCGGAGAGGCCCTGACCGGCGACGGTAACGAGCTGGCCCACATCGACCTGTTGCTCGGGTCGAAGAGCGGTCCGATGGGCGAGGCCTTCGCCAACGCCTTCGTCAACGAGAGGGCGGGCCACACCAACCTGCTGGCGGTGGTCACTCCCAATCTCCAGGCCAAGCCGGACACCGTGATCACCAACAAGGTGACGATCAAAGGTGAGAAGCAGGCAGTGCAGTTGTTCGGCCCTGCTCAGGCGGCAGTGGCCCGCGCCGTGGTGGATTCGGTCAAGGACGGCGTGATCCCGAAGGACCAGGTCGACGATCTCTGCATCATCGTCAGCGTCTTCATCCATTGGGAGGCCGCGGACGACAAGAAGATCTACGACTACAACTACGAGGCCGTCAAGATGTCGATCGCACGTGCCATGAGCGGCGAGCCGAGCATCGACCAGGTACTGGCCGACACGCCCGCCGCGCGGCATCCGTTCGCCGGCGGCGCCGAGGACTAGCGGCGGCCGGCCAGGCGCCACTGAACGCGCAGACCGGAGAGCTCGCGCTCGTCGGTCTGCGCGCCGTCGTCACAGGGGCAGGGTCCGGGATCGGGAGGGCGATCGCGGTCGCCTTCGCCGCCGCCGGCGCGCGTGTGGGCCTCGGCTTCTGGCGCTCGTCGGACGCCGCTCACGCCCTCAGCGCCCAGCTCGGCCCCGGCCATCCGCTGCTCCAGGCGGACCTGAGCACCCTGGACGGGTGCTCCGCGCTTGTCGCAGAGGCGTTTGCGGCGCTGGAGAACGTCGACATCTGGGTCAACAACGCCGGCGCCGATGTGCTCACCGGTGAGGCCGCACGGTGGCCGGCGGAGCGCAAGCTCGACGCGCTCCTCGACGTCGATCTCAAGAGCACGATCCGCTGTTCGCGGCAGGTCGCCGCCCGGATGCGGCCCGGGAGCTGCATCCTCAACATCGGCTGGGATCACGCCACGATCGACGGGATGGCGGGTGGCGACCCTGAGCTGTTCGCCGCCGTCAAGGCGGGCGTGCTCGGCTTCTCCAAGTCATTCGCGCGGTCGGTGGCTCCCGATGTCCGCGTCAACGTACTCTGCCCCGGTTGGATCGAGACGGCGTTCGGCGCGGGCGCGGACCGCGCCCTCTACGACGAGGTCGCGGCGGGCACGCCGTTGGGCCGGTGGGGTCGGCCGGACGACGTCGCGGCCGCGGCGGTGTGGCTGGCATCGCCGGCCGCCTCTTTCGTCACGGGTCAGGCGGTCAACGTCAACGGCGGCACCGTTGGCTGACACGCTCTTCGTCACCGGCCGCCTGGCCGAGCCGGCCCTGCGGGGCGTCGTCTCCGGGCTCGACATCGGCCACCAGATCGCCGTGATGAACATCAGCGTCGCCGCGCTGATGACACCGCGCTGGATCGCCCGCCGGCTGAAGGTGCCCTCGGGAGTGGACAACATCGTCATCCCCGGCCTGTGCGACGGCGATGTGAACGCCTTGGAACAGGCCACCGGCCTGCCGGTCCGAAAGGGGCCCGCCGACGTCCGGTCTCTGCCGGAGTGGTACGGGCGGGCGGCGGTGCAGGCGGAGCTTGGACCACGAGACGTGCGCGTCTTCGCCGAGATCAACGATGTCCAGACGCTGTGCCGCGAGCAGGTGATCGATCGGGCGGAGGCCTACCGCGCGGACGGTGCCGACGTCATCGACCTCGGCCTGTCGCTCGGCCGCCCGTGGCTGGCCGAGGGGCCGGCGACGATCGCGGCGCTGCGCGAGCGCGGGCTGGCGGTCAGCATCGACACGCTCGACCCCGAGCACATCCGGATGGCCGACGCGGCCGGCGTGGAC
>DASXCN010000138.1:0-31265 GCA_036491155.1 Solirubrobacteraceae bacterium
GAGGAAGGCCACCGTCCGGCGAGCCAGCGCGTCGCGGCGCGCCTGGTCTGTGTCGGTGAAGTAGAAGCGCAGGAACGCCTCGATCATCCCGAAGCGCACGAGGATGCTGACCAGGATCACCCCGTTGGCCAGCAGCTCCACTACGCCATAGCCCTCCGGCGTGATGTACCGGGTGTAGACCGGCAGCAGGATCACGGCGATGAACTTGGAGACGATGTCGGCGACTTGATAGGCCGCCAGAGACGAAACCAGGCGCTTTAGGTACGCGGTCACGCTGCCAAACGGTACGGATCCTCCCGGGTGCGTTGACCGGCGGAGGTGCGAGCGGTACCTTCGCGGCGGGGGCTATAGGGTGATCGGGCGGCGACCGTACCTGTTCAGCGGACTGGCAGCGCTCTTGCTGGCAGGCGTAGTGCTCGACGTCAGCTCCACCTTCCACGCGCCGGCTTACCAGCCCGGCCACGCCGTCGGCACCTGGCTGCACAACGGGCTTGACTCGACCGTGGCCTTCGTCAGCCACCTGAGCGTCGCCGACTGGATCCTCGTCGCCGCCGCGGTGTTGCTACCGCTGTGGGCGTGGACGCGCGCCAAGGCGTTCGCCACCCTCGGCACGATCAACATCAGCGAATTCACCACCGACGAGGACGACAAGCTTCGCAAGATCGCCGCCCGGGCCGCCCTGCAGCATGAGCTGGGAGAGCGCGGTTGGCTGCCTGCCAGCGGAGTGCCGAGCGGTTCGCCGAGCGTCGCCGCCATCGCCGACGTCATCTCCAAGTCGCCCGTGCCCGAGGCGGGCTGGATCGGCTCACTGCTGGGACTCGTCCACTGGCCTCCGGGCGCCACCGGCTTCAATATCAACGGCACGCTGGTCAGCTCCGGTACCTCTGTGCAGCTGGCCTACGAGCTGGTCTGCACGGGGCCGCGGGCGAGCGTCACCCTCGGCCGCGTCCCCCGGGCGCCGCACGCCAAGAGTGACGAGGCCAGCACGATCGCCGCCGCCGCGGAGATCATCTTCATCGAGATGACGCGGTCGGCGGGGGCGATGTATCCCGAGTGGGCTCGCTGGAGTGACCCGGGGGCGATGACCCGCTACCACTGCGGGCTGGCCACCGAGACGCACACCGAGCATCGCGCGGGCGCCGAGCACGATCAGGCCAACGGGGCGGCGGCGTTGGATCGCTACCAGCGGGCAATCCGCAGCTACAGGGAAGCCCGGGACATCGACCCGGACAATCTTCTCGCTCTGCTGCGGATCGCCAACTGCCAGGAGCGGGTGGCCAGCGCGCAGCTCCAGCAGGCCCAGGCGCTGCTCAAACGCGCCGGTGACCCGCCCGACGCCGTGGCCCTCAAGGCCCAGGCCGACGCGCTCGCTCTGCACCTCGCGGCGTTGAGCAGCTATCTCGACGTACGCCTGGCGGAGCCCACGATCTTCGAGGCCGGGTTTCGCATCAGCGTGGTGATGAGCGTGCTGACGTCCTATCCGCCCGACCTGCTCGGCGCGAGCACGACGCTGGCCAAGATCCTCCAGCGCCTCGACGAGGACACGGCGCGCGAGCTCGACCACAACGACCTCGCCGATTCCTCGCGAGCGCGGCGGATGCTCATCTTCGTGATCGACGCTCAGAGCCGCCGCGCGTGGCGGGCGGCGCGCCGGAATCGGGCACGGTCCGCGGAGCCGGAGCCGGAGCCGGAGCCGGGGCGGAAACCGAAAGCGGCTCAGGCGAAGACTGTTAGGCCGCCGATCGTCGCCCGTCTCGAGAAGATGGCGAAGCGGGAGTCGCGGTATGCCCGCCTGCGGCTGCGCTGGTGGTGGACGATCGTGCGCGAGAACCGCTTCCGGCACCGCTTCGAGCCGTCGGGGACCGAGCGCCGTCAGCTGCTCAAGGCGCTGGGCCTGTCGCGGATGACCCAGCGCGCCCGGCATGAGCGCAGCAAGCGCGATCAGCGGCCCGACGGCGCGCCAAGCCCCGGCGTCCTGGGCCGCGCGTGGTCAAACGTCAAGCAGTTGACGTGGCAGGGCTGCGTGTGCTGGCGATACATGTTCGGCCGCCATGGCGTGGCAGGCTGGCAGGCGCATTACAACGCGGCCTGCTTCTACGCGCTGCTGCCGCAGGCGGACACGCATGCGCCGTTCGGGAGCCTGCGCCTTCGCAAGCGCGCCCTGCGGCACCTGCGCTGCGCGCTGCGCGATCCACGCAACCAGTTGCCGACGCGTTACGTCCTGGAAGAGGACCCGGACCTCGACACCCTGCGCGAGGTGAGCGGCAACCGCTTCGCGAAGGTGGTGCGCGAGGGCATGCCCCCGCCGGCAGCCGCCGATTCAGGCGTCGTCGCCGGCACCCTGCTCGACTACTGCACGGTGACCACCGCGCGCGACGCGGCCGGCGACAGGATCGGCGAGCGCGCCGTGGTGCACGCCTCGTCCGTGAACAGCACTCCGGCCTCGTAGGTCCCCGGCGGCGCCGGGCGGCCTCCGGCGATGGTCCCATCCCACGTGCTGGTGCCCGACTTGGTGCTGGCGTTGTAGCTCTTGACCAACCGCGCCGCCCGGCCGGGCCGGACGCGGTAGATGAGGATGCGCGGGCGCAGCGTCCCCGTGCCCGTGTAGCGGATGGTCACGGGCGTCGCGGCCCCCGAGGTGATCGAGGCCGGGGTCACGCTGGTCACCCGCACGTGGGGCCGGGTGGTCTGCACGGTCACCGGGAGCGCGGCCGTGCTGTTGGAGATGACCAGCGACCGGGCCTCGTGAAACAGCGACACCTTGACGTAGTAGACCCCCGCCGGGGCCACCGAGCCGTCGGCGAGGCGGCCGTTCCAGGTGAAGTAGTGGCGTTGGGGTGGGTGGGCGCGCATGAACACGTTGTTGGCGATCTGGCGGACCTGGTCGCCGTCGCGGTCGACGATGTAGACGCTCACGTCGTCGGAGCGGTTCTGCAGATAGAAGGAGATCTGCATCCGCTTGTAGCTCACCAGGCGCACCACGCCCTTGCCGTCGCGGTGCCGGCACACCCCGCCGTGGACCGGGTTGATGGTGTGGGGGAAGGGCGCCGGGCGGCCCTGGACCAACGGCGTGGTCACCTTGAGGTGCTGGGTGACAAAGAAAGCCGCCACCGTGGCGATGACCAGCGCGACGAAGGCCGCCACCGGCGCTCGGCTCACAGCGGGACCACCGCCACGTTGGGCACCTCGAAGGTGTGGAAGGCGTCGAGCCCGCGCGGGTCCGCAGCGCACAGCATGACCCGGATGCTGCCGCCGTGGCAGACGACGAGCGCCGGCAGCGGACCGGCGGCGTGGATCTCAGACAGCGCCTCGCTGACGCGCTGCTGATGCTCGAGCAGGGACTCGCCGCCGGGGAAGCGGAAGTCCGCGCCGCCGCGCCGCCAGGCGGCGTAGAGCTCGGGCTCGTCGCGCTCGATGTCTTGCATGAGGTGGGTCTCCCAGCGGCCGCGCGCGCCCTCGCGCAGGCGTTGGTCCAGCACCGGCTCGAGCCCGATCCGCGAACCCACGATCTCCGCAGTCTCGCGGGCGCGGCTGAGGTCAGAAGCCCACAGCGAGGCGATCGGGTCGCCGGACACGCGGTCGGCCAGCTCGTGGGCCTGGCGGCGGCCGGTGTCGTTGAGCGGGGTGTCGGTCCAGCCCTGGAAGCGGAACGGTGCGACGTTGTCGTCGGTCTCGCCGTGGCGAGCCAGCCGGATCCCGTCCAGGCCCAGGCCCAGACTCATGGGCGCCGGCGGCGCCTAGTCATTGAGCTCGGCAACCGCGGTGTCGGAGCGCAGCCCGACCCGGATGGTCTCGAGCGAGAGGACGTCCTCGGGAGTGATGTTGCCGAGGTTGACGTCAGGGCCGAGCCGGCGCACGAACCACACCTGCTGCTCCTTGCGCGGCGCGTCGAACATGATCTTGTCGCCGGGGATGGCGTGCAGGATCTCGTCGACGAGCCCCTGGCGCACCTCGCCGTCGTGGCGGAAGATGCCGACCGCGCCGCTCTCGCGGCCCTCGGCGATCACCTTCCACGCGCCCGCCTCCAGCTCGGCCGTCATCTGCTCGACCCAGCGGTAGGGCGCCATGATGCGGGTGTCGTCCTTGGAGCCGACCTCGGAGAGAACGGTGAATTCCTCGGCCAGGCGGGAGATGAGCTCGAGCTTGCGGTCAAACTCGATGTTGAGCGTCCCGTCGGAGAGCTCGATGTGCTCCAGGCCCAGCTCCTTGAGCCACGCCACCAGGCGGTCCAGGCGGTTCTGGGCGATGGCCAGTTCGGTGAGCGTGCCACCGAACATCACCGTGACCCCGTGCTCCTTGTAGCGGGCCAGCTTGGCCTCGAGGTTGCCGGAGGCCACCGCTGTGCCCCAGCCCAGCTTGACGATGTCGATGTACTCGCCGGCGACCTCGATCAGGCCGTCGATGTCGGCCACGGAGAGGCCGCGGTCGAGCACATGGGTCAGCCCCTCCTGGCGAGGCTTCTCAGTGCGGGGGGGTAGGTCGAGGAGATCCTTCATTTCGGACGGAAGAGAGTAGCGGCGAGGCTGGGTCAGCGACGTGCCGACGGACTCGGGCGGGGCCACGGCCGGCCGTCAGCCGGTCTGCGCCAGGTCGTCGCCGGCCGTGACGATGACCTGCGTGGTACAGGCGGTGGTGCTGCCGCAGACCTTGACGCGATCGCCCTGACTGACCGCCTGGACCGAGGCGGGCCCGAGGTCCAGCGACTTGGCGACGGCCAGCGCGTCGACGCGCGCGTTCGACGCCGTGTAGCCGATGATCGTCGAGGTGACCCCGGTCTCCGCTGCGTTCAGGGTCCCGGACGCCTTGTACCCGGCGGTGGTGAGCTTGGCGGCGACGTCGTGCGCGAGGTTGTTGGTCGCGGTGCCATTGAGCACCTGCACCGTCACCGCGCTGGGGGTCACCGTCGTGGTGGCTGTCTTGTGCTTACCGCCGCGCTTTGACCCCTGCGCGGCGCTGGTGCTCGACGCCGGGGCCGAAGCCGCCGACGAGGACGATTTCGACGACGAAGAGTTGTTGGAGCCGGTGACAAAGATGAGCACGACCGCGACCACGGCGGCCAACAGCACGCCGGCCAGGATCACGAACACCGGACTGATCCGCCGGCCCGAGGGCCCCTGGCCGCCGCGGCGCGGCGGCGGCGGTCCCGTGGGCGGACGTCCAGGCGGGCGCTGCTGCTGGCGGGGCAGGGCGATACGCGGCGGCGGGGCGGGCTCGGTCGTCGCGGCCATCGTGGGCATGGGCACCGGCACGGGAGGACGGGCGACGCCGTTGCCGCCTCCGGCGGCGGTGGACGGTGCCGGGGCGGGCGGTGGCGTGGCGACGGTGGCGTCGGATACGTGATTCTCGCCGTCGCCGTTGGTGGAGGACCGCAGCGCCCGGATCGAGATCTCCTCGGGCTCGGTGAGGGGGATGAGACGCGTGGCCGAGCTGAGCGCGGGCGCGCCCACGCCCGCGGGCGCGGCGGGGATGAGCGTGGCCACGCCACCACCGGCCGGGGCGGCCTGCTCACCGGGAATCGCGCGGCTGGCGCCGGCCAGGGCCAGAGCAGCGGCGGGCGGGGCGGCGACCGGGGCGCTGGTCGTCTGCGGCGGGGCAGGAGCGGCGGCGTGCTGCGTGCGCTGGCGCGACAGATGATCGATGTAGAGCTGAAGCTGATACAGCTGCTGCTCGGCCTCGTCGGCGCGGCGACGCAGGTTGGCGGTCTCGCGCGACTGGGTGAAGAACAGCAGGACCAGCAGCGCCAGCCCGATGATCGAGGCGAACCCGGCCTTGGCACCGACCGAGTTGATGAAGTGCGTGATCGAGAGCGCGTACGGGATCGAGGCCATGAGGGTTACGGGCGCAGTCTAAGCGTGGACGTGGGCGCGTCGCCGGAGGGCAGAGTGGCGCGCGCACCGGACAGCTCGGACACAGTTTTCGCCAACGCGGCGGCGTCACCTTCGAGAACGAGCAGGTTTATGTCCGCGAAGGTGCGATCCACCCATCCGGGGTCCAGGCGGTCGTGGGCGGCGCGCTGGATGCGCTGAACCGGGGTGGGCTGGGGGTGCTCATGGGTCTCGAACAGCTCCTCGTGGAACTTCTCCCCCGGCCGGGCGCCGACGATGTCGATGGCGATGTCGCGCTCGGGCTCCAGCCCGGAGAGGCGGATCATCGTCTTGGCCAGTTCGATGATGCGGACCGGCTCGCCCATCTCCAGCACGAAGATCTCCCCGCTGGCCTCGTCGCGCAGCGACCCGGCGCGGATGATGAGCTGGACCGCCTCCGGGATGGTCATGAAGTAGCGGGTCATGCGTTCGTCGGTGACCGTCACCGGACCGCCGGCGGCGATCTGGCGGCGGAAGATCGGCACCACCGAGCCCGAGGAGCCCAGGACGTTCCCGAAGCGCACGGTGGCGTAGCGGGTGCGCGGGTGCTTGGCGGCCTCCGCCTCGACCGCCCACTCGGCCAGCGCCTTGGACGCGCCCATCACGGTCGCCGGCTTGACCGCCTTGTCGGTGGAGACCAGCACGAAGGTGCCGACGCCCATGTCCCCGGCGACGCGCGCCACCAGCCGGGTGGCCAGGGCGTTGTTGCGGATCGCCTCCACGGGGTTTGACTCCATCATCGCGACGTGCTTGTAGGCCGCGGCGTGAAAGACGACCGTCGGACGGTGCTCGGCGAGCACCTCGCGCATCCGCTCCTCCTCCTTGCAGTCGGCCAGCACCGACACCGCGGTGCGGACGTGGCGCTCCTCCTCGAGCTCGCGGCGGATCTCGAACAGGTTGTCCTCGGCGTGATCGACGAGGACGAGGCGACGGGGTCCGACGCGGGCGATCTGGCGGCAGAGCTCGGAGCCGATCGAGCCCCCCGCGCCGGTCACCATCACGACCTCGCCGGCCAGGTAGGCGCCGACGCGCTGGAGCTCCTCGCGGACGGGCTCGCGGCCCAGCATGTCCTCCACGCGGACCTCGCGCAGCTGGCGGGTGACCCGAAGCTGTCCCGAACCGTCGCGCAGCAGCTCGAATACGGTCGGCATCGTGCGCACCGGGATGCCGCGGTCACGACACGCCGTCACGACGCGTCCACGCAGCTCTCCGGGCGCCGACGGGATGGCGATGACGACCTCGTCGGGCTCCACCTCATCGAGCACCCGGGCCAGGTCTGAGTCGGTGTTGCCCAGGACCTTGAGGCCATGCTCGTCCTTGATGCCGCGCTTGCGGGGATCGTCATCGAGGAAGCCGACCGGGGTGAGCCCCAGCCCGGGGTTGCGCGCCAGCTCGCGCACGACGAGGCGGCCGCCCTCGCCACCGCCGACGATGAGCACCTCGCGGGCCCCCTTGCCGGCGCGGATGGTGCGGATGCGACCCTCGACGATGAGCTGCACGGCGAAGCGGGCACCGATGAGCAGGGCCAGGCTGAGCAGGAAGAACAGGGCGATGACGCTGCCCGGCATGCTCACGCGCGCATCCGGACCGGGCCGGGAGAACGCGGGGTGGACGTGCTTGACGCCCTGCACGTGGATCGTCGTCTGCGCCTGCACCGGGTGCAGCAGCGCAACGACGCCCACCACGACGACGGTGGCGACGAACACGCTCTTGAGCACGGCCTCGTAGTCGCGCTGGCCGATGAACCGCCACAGCCGCTGGTACTGGCCAAACGCCCCCAGCGCGATCAGGGTGACGACGACGACCCATCCGATCGTGTCGGTCAGGAGATGGCTATATCGCGGCGGGAACGTGCCCTCGAAGCGCAGCCAGAAGGCGAGGAAGTATGCGAGCGCGACCAGCACGCCATCGACCACCAACTGGGGAAGGGCGTGGCGATGGACGGGGAAGGCCGCGGATCTGATCCGTCGGCGCATGCGGCGCGGATTCTAGTGGCGGTCGTGTGAGGAACTGCTAAGGCGCCATTCGCGCGCCCGCTGGGGATCGACTCCGCCCACCCGTCACTTGGGGATCAGGACGCCCTCCGGGTGGCGGGCCGTCGGCACGTACAGCGCGTTCATCGTCTTGGCGCAGACGCCGCCCGCGGGCTGGTGGTTGGCGCTGACCTTCCACCCGTTGGGCAGCGGGAGGAAGTACACGTCGGGGCGCTTCTTGGCCAGCTCGATCTTCGGCCGATAGCCGATGACGCCGGTGTTGCGGTGCAGGTACCAGGCCATGACGCTCACGTACTCGACGTTGAGCACCGGCCAGCCACACGCCTGGACCTTCTCAGGGCCGCCCAGCGCATTGATGAACGCGCCGAGCTTGTTGATCTCGATCGTGCGCGCGCGCTCGTGGTAGATGTCCTTGTGCTCGGCACGGGCGTTGTCGACGCCCTTGGGGATCATCACGATCAGGAGCACGGCGGCCAGCGGGATCCCCGCCCACGTGGGCAGCGCGCGCCAGTAGCGCTTGGCGTCCAGCAGCAGCCAGCCGAAGCAGATCCCGGCCAGCACCGCGGTCAGCCCGGCTGGCTCGAACAGGTAGCGCGGCACGCCGGGGAAGCCATGCAGCACGAAGGCGATCTCCACCACCACCCAGCCGGCGGCCATGCCGGCCAGCGTCACCACTCTCCAGTTGCGCCGCAGCAGCGCCAGCCCCAGCACGAGCAGCGCGGCCAGCTCGAGCGCGACGTAGTCCAGCGCGGCGAAGCGGCTGATGGTGCAGGTGATCTTGCCGGTGGTGCACTCGCGCGGGGAGCGCAGGGCCAGCTGGCCGGCGATGTTGGGCCGCCCGTTGGTGATGGTCGGGACCCCGAACCAGAAGAACAGGGTCAGGACCGCGCCCCCGATGACGTCCTTGCGCATGTTGGGGTGCCTGCGGATGAGGTAGATCCCGTAGACGGCGAGAAACGGCCACACCTCGGGGCGGCCCCACCCGGCCAGCACGCCGAGCCAGAACGCCCAGCGCAGCCGGCCGCTGAGATACATGTCGATCGCGGCCAGGCACACGGCGACGAGCATCGAGTCTGACTGGGCGCTCATCAGGTAGTGGAAGTACTCCTGGATGCCCAGCACCGCGGCGCCGCCGAACAGCCCGGCGCCCCACGCCGGCCACCACGGACCCCCCTCGGTGGCGGTCATCCGGTAGGCGATGCGGCCGCCGAACACCGCGCCCGACAGCGAGATCGAGACCGCGGTGAGCATCCACAGATACAGCGCCCAGTGCCCGAACAGCGAGTAGACGACGGTGAAGACGAAGGTGAACGGCTTCCACGACGGCGCACCGCCGAGGTTCAGCGTGCCGCGCCAGGTGTGATAGCCCCAGTCCAGCCAGCCGTAGGGGTCATAGCCGGGGCGGGTGTTGGCCCAGCGCAGGATGATGGCCGCCGCCAGCACCACCCCGAGGCCCACCAGCCACCACGTGTAGCGCGCCACCAGCGCGCGACCGCCCGAGCCTGAGCGGCTCGGCGGCGAGGAATCGTGGCCCTCGGGACCGAAGGCGTGCGGCGTCTCTAGCGTGGTGTCAGACACGAGGAGGAACGCACGGTACCAGCCCCGGGACTCGTTGCCGCGTCGAGCCCATCGCGCTGTTAGCGCCGTGTTCAGGCCAGATTGACGGGACGTGAGAGCAGGTCGACCAGCACCTGGGGATCACGCCGGACGCGCTCGGCAGCAGTTCCGGCGGGGCCGGTCTGCGGCGGCTGGCGCTTGACCAGCGCCACCTGCTCGGGGCGCTCCAGACGTGCCAGCCGGCCCTCGGCGATGAGCAGCTCGTCGACGGCGCCCAGCCGTCCCTCGAACACGGTGAACACCGGCGTGCCCAGCGCCACCGCCTCTCGATTCATGGTGCCGCCGGCCGAGACGACGAGATCGGCGTAGGCGATGAGCGACTGCGCGTCGATGGCCGTCTCGGGGACGATGAACCCTCCGGCGCGCTCGAGCTCGGCGCGCTGCTCGGGGGTGCGGGGCAACACGACCGTCTGAGCCCCGCGCAGCCGGTCCAGCACCTGGCCGAACACGTCGTTCTCGAAGCGGTGATACAGCGACACCGCCGGCGGTGTGCGCACCACCGCGATCGGCTCGGCGGGGTTCAGGCCCAGCGCGGCCAGTACGGCGTCGTCGGGCTCGAAGTCGGCCAGGTAGTACTCCTCCTTGAGCCCGGGATAGCGCCCCAGCTTGCGGCGCGCACCGTAGCGGTCCATGCGCTCGGGCGGGATGGCCTCGGGGATGACCACCGCCTGGGCCAGCCGGCAGTTGACGTTGTGCTGCACGGTGGCCCACTCGTAGTCAAAGGTGGTGGAGCACGGGATGCGCAGGAGCGCGGCGGCCACCGTGATGTCGTTGGAGCCGTGGCCGATGGCCAGGTCAAACGGCCCGTGACGGCGCGCCCACCGGGTTAGCTGCGCCGAGCGGGCGCCCAAGCCGAGCGCCTTGTTGAGCAGGCCGGCGCCGCGGTGATGGCCGATCGCGGTGTGCGCGATGCCGAAGCGATCGCACAGCGCCAGCGTCTGGGCGAAGTCGCGGGCGGTGACCGAGACCTCGTGCCCCTGCGCGCGCAATCGCTCGATGACCGGGCGCAGGACCAGGACGTGGGGTGAGTTGGTGAAGTCGACCCAGACGCGCACCGCTACGTCGCCTCGGCGAGCGCGGCCGCGACCTCGCCGGTCTGTGCCTCGGTGAGCACCGGGCTGATCGGCAATGCGATGTTCTGCGCCGCCAGCGTGTCGGTGACCGGCAGCGGCCCCAGCCCGTCCACGAAGGGCGCCATGGCCGGCTGGCGGTGCAGCGGCACCCGGTAGTAGCCGCGCGCCCCGACCCCGCGCGCCGCCAATGCCTCCAGGAGATCGTCGGCGCGGGGATGAGTGACCGCGAACAGGTGCCACGCCGGCTCGCACCCATCAGGCACCACGGGCAGCCCGACGTGCCGGCCCACGCCCGCGGCCACGTAGGCGGCGGCCGCGGCGCGGCGGCCGTCGCACCACCGATCGAGGTGAGGCAGGAGCACGCGCAAGATGGCCGCCTGCATGGCGTCCAGGCGCGAGTTGTAGCCCACGTACTGAAACGTCTCCTTGTCGCGCGAGCCGTGGAAGCCCAGCGACCGGGCGACGTGGGCGATCTCGTCGTCGTCGGTGACGACCGCCCCGCCGTCCCCGAACGCCCCGAGGTTCTTGGAGGGATAGAAGGAGAAGGTGGCCACGTCGCCGAGGGTGCCGGCCATCCCGCCATTGCACCGAGCGCCCGCCGCCTGGGCGGCATCCTCGAGCACCGGCAGCCCCAGCTCGCGCAGGTCAGGGGCGGGAAGCCCGAAGAGGTCGACGGAGACGATCGCGGTCGTGCGCGGCGTCAGGGCGGCCTGCACGGTCTGCGCGGTCACGTTGCGGGTGTCGAAGTCGACGTCGCAGAACACGGGACGGGCGCCGGCGTTGACCACCGCCTCGGCGCTGGCGTAGAAGGTGAGCGCTGGGACGACGACGTCGTCGCCGGGCTTGACGCCCAGCGCGCGCAGGGCGATGGTGATCGCGTCGGTGCCGTTGGCCACGCCGATGACGTGGCGCGCGCCAAGGTAGGCGGCGAACTCCTGCTCGAAGGCCGTCACCTCCGGGCCCAGCACGAACTGACCGCCGGCCATCACCTCGGCGACGCGCTGAACGAGCGTCTCGCGCAGCGGCGCCAGCGGGGTGGCGGTGTCGAACAGGGGGACGGGCATCGCGGTGACAGTAGAGCCCTGGCAAGATGAGACACTGCTCAGAGTGCCTGCTCAGGCCGGGCGGTGAGGGGGCGTGCCGCTACGCTAGGCGCCCGTGCCGTTCCTCCTGGCCTCCGTGACCGGTCCGCTGGTTGACCTCGCCACGCATCTCATCGCCGACATCGGGCTCGCCGGTGTCGCGCTGCTCACCCTCAGCTCGGGCGTGATCGGCGTTCCCGGCACCGAGCCGACGATGCTCTTTGCGGGCTTCGACGTCTTCCAGGGCAACCTCACCCTGCCCGGGATCATCATCGCGGGCATCGTGGGCGATGTCGCCGGGGCGTCGATCGCCTACTGGATCGGCTATTTCGGCCAGCGCGAGCTGCTGGAGTCCCACGGCTCCAAGCTCCACGTCAGCGGGAGTGGGCTGGAGCGCGCCCACCGCTGGTTTGACCGCTACGGCTCGCCGGTGATCTTCGTCTCGCGCTTCCTGCCCCTCATCCGCGCAGCCTTCCCTTATGCCGCGGGGGTGGCACGCATGCCGTTCCCGCGCTTCGTGCTCATGGCCACGCTCGGGTCGATCGTGTGGATCGGCGGTCTGGGCGTGCTGGGTCGCGAGGTCGGGCACCAGTGGCAGACCTGGCGCCACCACCTGGAGTACGTCGACTACGTCGGCGCGGTGGTCCTGGTGGCGGCCGTCGTCTACCTGATCGTGCGGTGGCGGCGCTCGCGCGGCGCGGCCGACGGCGCTCAGCAGCGGGAGCCGGCGGCGGATGTCGTCGCCGACTGACGCGGCGCCGCCGCAAACGGCACCCGTCCACCCGACACCCACCCCCGAGCCCGAGATCGCGATCTCCGAGGCACTGGTGCTGGGCGCCCTGCACGGCCCGGCCGAGCTCTTGCCGATCTCGTCCTCTGGCCACATCGCGCTCATTCCGTGGCTGCTGGACTGGGGCTATTGCGACGTCGACGCGGAGCTGCGCAAGGCCTTTGAGGTGGCGCTGCACGCCGGGACTGCGGCGGCGTTGCTCATCACCCTGCGCGGGGAGGTCTCGGACGCCGTGCACGGCATGAGCCTGCGCATCGCCGAGCTCATCGCCCTGTCCTTCGTGCCGCCCGCCGTCGTCGGCTACACGCTGGAGCGCCCCATCGAGCGCCGGCTCGGGACCCCGGGCACGATCGCGCTGGGGCTGGTGGTGGGGTCGGTGGCGATGGCCCGCGCCGATCGCACCCCCCAGACGCGGACCTCGCGCGATGCGGGGCTGACCGACGCCCTGTGCCTCGGCGTCGCCCAGGCCTGCGCCCTGCTCCCCGGTGTGTCGCGCAACGGCGCGACGCTGGCGGCGGCGCGGCGGCGCGGGTTCACGCGCGAGGACGCCAACAAGCTGTCGCGCCACGTCGCCCTGCCGGTGATCGCGGGCGCGACGCTGCTCAAGAGCGTCCGCCTGGCCCGCCGCGGCCTGCCGCCGCGCAGCGCGGTCCCGATCGCCCTCGGGGCCGCCGCCTCGTTCGCGTCGACCCTGGGCTCGACGTGGCTGATCCGACAGGTGGAGCGCGACCGCTCCCTGCTGCCCTATGCCGTGTACCGGCTGGGGCTGGCGGCGGTGGTGGTCATGCGCCTGAGCCGCCGGGCCCAGTCCGATCCATATACGACAATGGCACCGTGACCGACGCCTACGCAGCTGCCGGAGTGGACACACGGCAGGCCGACCGCGGCGTCGCCGCCCTGGTCTCGGTGCTGGGCGCGATCGACACCGGGCGCGAGCGGCTGGCGGTGCCCCTTCCCGGCCACTACGCCAGCGTCATCCGCATCGCCCCCAACCTCGGCGTTGCCCTGGCCACCGACAGCGTCGGCACCAAGGTCATCGTGGCCGAGCAGGCCCGGCGCTTCTCCACCATCGGAATCGACTGCGTGGCCATGAACGTCAACGACCTCATCTGTGTGGGGGCCGAGCCCCTGGCCCTGCTCGACTACCTCGCGGTCGAGTCCGCCGAGCCGGGCCTGCTGGCAGAGCTGGCCGAGGGCCTGCGGATCGGGGCCTCGGAGGCGGGCGTCGAGATTCCGGGCGGCGAGGTGTGCCAGTTGCCCGAGGTCATCCGGGGCCACCCGTCGCCCTACGGGTTTGACCTGGTGGGCTCGGCCTTCGGCACGGTCGCGCTCGACGCGATCGTCGACGGCTCGACGTGCGCCCCGGGCGACGCCCTCATCGGCCTGCCCGCCTCGGGCGTGCACTCCAACGGGCTCACGCTGGCGCGGCGCGTGCTGCTGGAGGATGGTGGCCTGACGATGGACGCCCGGCCGGCCGCGCTCGCAGGCGCATCGGTCGCCGACGCCCTGCTGGAGCCGACGGTCATCTATGTCCGGGCGGTGCTGGAACTGCTGCGCTCCGACATCCCGGTCCACGGGCTGGCCCACATCACCGGCGGCGGCCTGCTCAACTTGCTGCGGCTCGGCGACGGCGTGGGCTTTGAGATCACCGCGCCGCTCCCCGTCCTGCCGGTGTTCTCGCTCATCGCCGACCTCGGCGACGTCCCGCCTGCGGAGATGTGGGAGGTGTTCAACATGGGCTGCGGCTTCTGCGCCGTCGTCCCCGCCGCGCAGGCCGAGGCCGCGGTTGCGCTGCTGACGGACCGCCATCCCGGGACCGCGGTCATCGGCCACGTCACCGACGCCGGCGGACGCGTGAGCGTGCCCGGCGTCGGCATCGAAGGCGAGGACGGGCGGATCCGGACGGTTTGACGTCCCGTGACCCGAAGTCCTAAGCACACTCTCACCCCCTCCGGTATGCACGTTCGCGCCCCGTGCGCCCACCGGATAGGCGGGTGCCGCACAATACGGACGGACGCATGAGCACCCTGGTGGGCACCAGTCTCAACGGCCGCTACCGCCTGGAGGCGAGAATCGCCGCCGGCGGCATGTCCACGGTCTATCGCGCCCTGGACGAGACGCTCGAGCGCCAGGTCGCGGTCAAGCTCATGAACCGCGAGGTGACCAGCGACTCCGATCAGCTGGAGCGCTTCCGCCGCGAAGCCCGCGCCGTGGCCCAGCTCTCGCATCCTCACATCGTCGGCGTGATCGACGCCGGCGAGGACGACAGCCGCCCCTACATCGTTTTCGAGTACGTCGAAGGCGAGACGCTGAAGGGTCGCATCCGCCGCATGGGCCGCCTGCCCATCACCGAGGCGGTCGCCTACGCGATCGAGATCGCGCGCGCTCTGGGCGCCGCGCACGCGCGCCACATCGTGCATCGCGACGTCAAGCCCCAGAACGTGTTGATCGATCACGAGGGCTCGGCCAAGGTCACGGACTTCGGCATCGCCCGCACGCTGGAGGAGGACGGGCTGACCGCCGACGGGCGCGTGCTGGGCACCACCGACTACGTCTCGCCCGAGCAGGCCCTGGGCCAGGACGTCACCGGCCAGTCGGACCTGTACTCGCTCGGCGTGGTCCTCTACGAGATGCTCACCGGCGAGGTGCCCTTCACCGGAGAGAGCCAGGTCGCGGTGGCGATGAAGCACGTGCGCGAGGCGATACCCGACGTCCAGCTCAAGCGCCCCGAGATCTCGGCGGCCCTGGCCTCCGTGGTCGACACCGCCACCGCCAAGCGCCTGGACGAGCGCTACGCCGACGACGCCGAGCTCATCGCCGACCTCGAGGACGTCCTGGCCATCGAGATGGCTCGGTCGGGCAACGTCACCGGCGAGGTCACCACCGTGCTGCGCAGCCTCCCGTCGCGCAAGCGCCGCCGACTGCCCCTGCGCCGGCGCCAGCCGGCGCTGGTGGCCCTGCTGGGGCTGATCGTCGCCGCGGCGGTCGTCGCCATCGTCGTCTTCGCCGCCAACCACACCCACCACGGCACGGGCACCCTGGCCCAACCGGCGCCGAAGGCGACGCCGCACCCGGTCTCGCTGTGCGACTCCTGCGCGCACGACTACAACCCCGACGCGCTGAGCGGGCCCAAGAACCAGCATCCCGAGCAGACCGGCTTCGCCATCGACGGTGACCGCAACACTGCGTGGTCGACCGAGAGCTACTTCGGCGACACGCTCGGCAAGCCCGGCGTCGGCATCTACGTCGACGCCAAGCCGGGCGTCGCGGCTGGTTCCATGATCGTCGACACCGACACGCCCGGCTATGCGCTGACCGTCTATGCCACCTCCTCCCGGCCCGATCCCAACACGTTCACCACCGCATCGAGCGGCTGGGTGAAGGTGGGCGCCGTGCCGAGCGTGCGCAAGATTCAGACGATCAAGCTGTCCACCGGCAAGACCCGCTACCGGTACTACCTGGTGTGGATCACGAGTCTCGGCCAGCACAGCCACGTGGACGTCAACGAGATCGCGCTGTACACGTAGCCTGTGGACGCCGCGCCGGCCGGGTGTGGGCGCGCGGCAGGCCCGCGCGGCCTACCAGGTCCGGTCGGGGAGCGGGGGCGCCGTACCGGCGAGGACGGCGGCCGCGGCGGCCAGCATCGGCCGCGCGTGATCGGGGAAGGCCAGCCGCTCGGGCAACGCGCCGAAGGCAAACCATCCGAAGTCCGTCGCCTCCTCGGCGTCGGGCCGCGGTTCGGCCTCCGGGTCTGAGAGCTCCATCAGGTAGGCGCTCGTGACGCAGTGCTGTTGCACCCCGTCGGGTGCGGGCGGACCGTAGACGTCCACCCACTGCCCAACGTACGTGGTCGCCCGCGCGCTCAGGCCCAGCTCCTCGCGCAGCTCGCGCTCGGCGGCGTGCATGGGGTGCTCGGCGGCGTCGCAGAACCCGCCCGGCACGTCCCACCACCCCCGGTATGGGTCCATCGCCCGGCGCAGGAGCAGCACCTGGCCCGCGCGCACGACGACGGCCTCGCCACACGCGGCGGGGTTGAGGTAGTGGGCCTGCCCGCAGGCGGCGCACGTGGTGGGCGGTGTGGCCGGCAGTGCGGCGGCGCAGCGCCAGCAGTAGCGGCGCCCGCCGTCCGCCGCCGCTCCCATCAGTAGCTGAGCTTGCTCTCGGCGGCGTGGCGCTCGAGCGCCAGCGCGACCAGCCGGTCCAGCAGTTCCGGGTACTCGATCCCGCTGGCGGCAAACAGCGACCCGAAGACGCTGGTGGGCGTGAACCCCGGCATCGTGTTGAGCTCGTTGACCAGCACCTCGGAACCGATGACGAAGAAGTCGACGCGCGCCAGGCCCTGGCACCCCGACACCATGAACGTCCGCACGGCCAGCTCGCGGATGCGGTCGCGGACCTCGGGCTCCACCCGCGCGGGCACCCACAGCTTCATCTGACCCTCGGTGTACTTGGCCGCGTAGTCGTACCAGCCGCCCTCGCCGGCGGCCAGCAGGATCTCGCCGGGCTCGGAGGCGATCGGGTCGCCGTTGCCCAGCACGGAGCACTCCACCTCGCGCCCGGAGGCGAGGGCCTCGACGATGGCCAGCGAGTCGTGCTCGAACGCGGTGGCGAGCGCGGCGTCGAGCTCGGCGGGCCCGGCGACCTTGGCGATCCCCACCGACGAACCCAGCCGGGCGGGCTTGACGAACGCCGGATAGCCCAGCTCGGCCACCGCCAGGGCGGTCGCCTCGGGATCCGCCGCGTAGGTCAGCACGTCGACGGCGTGGTAGCGCACCTGCGGGACGCCCTGCTCGGCCATGAGCTGCTTGAACACCACCTTGTTCATGCACAGCGCCGACGCCAGCACCCCGGCGCCGACGTAGGGCATGTCGAGGCACTCGATCAGGCCCTGGACGGTCCCGTCCTCGCCGAAGGGCCCGTGCAGGACCGGGAAGACGACGTCGATGTCGGGCAGGCTCGAGCCCAGTGCCACCGTCACCGGCTCACCGTCGCGCCGCCACACGCCGTCGCGTCCGATCCGGATCTCGGTCACCGCGTGACCGGCCACACGCAGGCCCTCGGCGACCGACGCCCCCGACGCCAGCGAGACCTCGTGCTCAGAGGAGCGCCCTCCGGCGAGCACCGCCACCCGCTGTGCGCTCATTGGGCGGAGGTCGTGGTGGACGTGGTGGTCGAGGTCGTCGGCGAGGTGGTGGTCTTGGTGGTGGACGTCGTCGTGGTGGACGTCGTGCTGGTCTGTGCGAGTTGGCCGACGGTGATGGTCACCGTGCTGCCCTTCTTCGCCGTCGAGTTGCCACCGGGGCTCTGGGCTACCACGACGCCATTCTTACCGGGCTCGGTAACGGTACGGAAGGTCTGCCTCACCTTCAGGCCCGCCGCGGAGAGTGCGCTCACCGCGCCCGCGGATGGATCACCGATCACGCTCGGGACCGTGACGGTGGGCGGCGCGGTGGCCACCGTGATGGTCACGCCCGAGCCGTTGGCGGCCTTCACGTTGCCGGCCGGGCTCTGGCTGATCACGTTGCCCACGGGCACGCTGGACGAGGTCTGACTCCTGGTGTGCACGGTGAAGCCGGCGCGCGTGAGGTCGGCGGCGGCCTGGGTCTGGCTTTCGCCCACCACCGACGGAACCACTTTCTCAGGAGCGCCCGAGGAGACGAACAGCGTGACGTTGAAACCCCGCGGCACGGCGCGTCCCACCCCGGGATTGGTCGCCGTGGCCTGGCCGGCCGCGAACTGATTGCTGGGGCGCAGCACGACGTTGCCGACCTTCAGCCCGGCAGTGCGCAGCGCCTTGGTGGCGGCGACCTGACTGAGGCCCTGCACGGTCGGGACCGAGATGTTCCCGGGGCCGCTCGACACGCTCAGCGTCACCGTGGAGCCCTTGTCGGCCTTGGTGCCGGCCGCCGGGGACTCCGAGACGACGACGCCCTTGGGCCTGCGGTTGGAAACGTGCACGGTCGATACCTGGAACTTGGCCTGGGCCAGGGTGGCGTGCGCGGTGGTGATCTGCTCGCCGATGACCTTGGGCACCAGCACCTGCTTGGGGCGAGTGAGGAAGTAGGCGGCGGCGGCCGCGCCGGCGATCAGGAGCACGACGACCAGAACCCAGGCCCACACCACCCAGCTGCGGCGCTCGCGCTCCTCGACCGGTTGCACCGCCGACATCTCGCCCGAGCCGTTGGTGGCCTGCGCCTGGGCCTGCTGGTAGGCGGCCAGCCCTGGGCTGCCGATCGCGGCTCCGGCGGCGGCCACGGCGGCCATGCTGGCGGTGTGCTGGCCCGCCCCCGCCGAGGTGATCGCCTCGCGGCAATGCTCGAGCACCGTGATGAGCTGGTCGGCGTCGGTGGGCCGGTCGGCCGGGTTCTTGTTGAGCACCCATAGCACCGTCTGCTCGAGCTCGGGCGGGATGTTGGGGTTGAACTGGCTCGGCGGCGGGGGCGCCTCGGAGACGTGCTTGAGCGCGATCGAAACCGCCGAGTCGGCGTCGAAGGGGACGCGCCCGGTGAGCATCTCGTAGAGGACCACGCCGACGGAGTACAGGTCCGAGGCGGCGTCGACGGCGCGGCCCTGCGCCTGCTCAGGGGAGAGGTATTGGGCGGTGCCCATGATCGAGCCGGTCTCGGTCATGTCCGAGGCGCCGGCGCGGGCGATGCCGAAGTCGGTGACCTTGGCGTGGCCGGAGTCGTCGACGATCACGTTGTGAGGCTTCAGATCGCGATGGATCACCCCTCGGCGATGGGCGAACCGTGCCGCCTTGAGGATCTGGATGGTGATGTCGATGGCCCGGAGCGGGTCCAGCGGCGCCTCCTCGCGGATGAGCTGCTTGAGCGAGCGGCCGGGGAGGTACTCCATCGCGATGTAGTAGGTGTCGTCGAAGGAGCCGCGGTCATACACACTGACGACGTTGGGGTGCTGCAGGCCCGCCGCGGCCTGGGCCTCGCGCCGGAAGCGCTCGACGAAGTCGGGGTCCTGGGCGAAGCGGTGGTGCAGCAGCTTGAGCGCCACCTTGCGCCCCAGCTGCTGGTCCTCGGCCAGGAACACGTCGGCCATCCCTCCCGACCCCAGCCGCGAGACCACCCGGTAGCGGCCGTCGACCATGGTGTTCGGCATGACCTCGGCCATCAGCCGGTGCCCCGGTTCCGGTCCTGCTCTGAGGCGGTCACGGTCACTTGGCATCCCCCAGCAGCGTCTGCACGATGTCGCGCGCGATCGGAGCGGCGACCTGGCCGCCGAACTCCCCCTGGGTCTTCTCGATGGTCACCGCCACCGCGACCTTGGGGTTATCGGCCGGAGCGAAGCCGATGAACCACGGCTGGGTCAGCCCCGATCCGGTGGCGCCGATCGAGGCCGTCCCGGTCTTGCCGGCAAACGGGATGCCCGAGCCCAGCCGCGCCGGCGTGCCGGTGCCCTCGTCGACGACGGTGCGCATCATCTGGTTGACCGCGGAGGCGGTCTTGGAGCTCATCACCTGCTGATAGACCGTGGGCTCGAATGTCCTGACCGTGCGGCCGTCCGGATCGACCAGCTTCTCCGACAGGAGCGGCGCCATCAGCTTGCCGCCGTTGGCCACCGCGGACGCCACCATCGCCATCTGCAGCGGCGTGACGAGCAGGCCGCCCTGGCCGATGCCGATGCGCCCGATGTCCTCGTTGGGGCTGCCGGGCAGGTACGGACGGCCCTTGTCGTTGAAGGGGCGGCTCGAGCGCAGCTCGTCGCCGGGCAGGTCGATCGGCGGCCGCGCGTAGAAGCCGAAGCGCTTCATGTACTTGGTCATCGTCGGGCGCCCGACGTTGACGGCCACCTGGGCGAACACGGTGTTGACGCTGTCGGTCAGCGCCTTGGTCAGCGTGATGGGGCCGTAGCTGTCGTTGTTGTCGTTCTCCAGCGGCACACCCGAGATCGTCTTGGGCGAGTCGCCGTTGATGATCGAGTCCGGGGTGTACTTGCCGCTGTCGATCCCCGCGGTGGCGGTGACCACCTTGAACGTCGACCCGGGCGGGTACTGCCCCTGCGTGGCCCGGTTGAGCTGGCAGGCGTCCGAGCAGGGGGCGCTGGGGTGGTTGTCGTCGTAGCTGGGGTTGGAGTACATGGTCAGCACCGCGCCTGTCCGTGGATCCAACGCGACGACCGACCCTGGGCGTCCGGCCAGCTCCTGGCGCGCCTGGGTCTGCGCCTTGGGGTCGAGGTAGGTGTACAGGTCGTCGCCCTCGTTCTGAGTGCCGCCCAGAGGGCCGAACACCGAGTTCAAGGTCGTCTGCGGGCCCTTGAGGTCATCGAGCCGGTACTTCTCCAACCCGGCCGACTGGTTGCTGCGCAGGTCCGAATAGCCGACCGGCTGGGCGAACAGCGATCCCTGCGGGTAGGTGCGCAGCCAGTAACCGCTGCTCTTCTGCTTGACCGAGCGCGCCAGGACCTCGCCGCCGCCGGCGAGGATCCGCCCGCGCTTGATCTTCAGCGTCGCGACCAAGGTGCGGGTGTTCAGCGGATTGTTGTTGAGCGCGGTGGCGTCGAACACCGTCCAGCGCGTCGTCCACACCACCAGCAGCGCGAACAGCACCACGATCACCGCGAAGAGCCGCATGATCTGCGCGTTCACGGCGTCGGCCTCCGCGAGCGGTCAGAGACGAGCAGCAACAGCGCCAGCAGCACGAAGTTGGCCACGATCGACGCGCCGCCGTAGGAGACGAACGGGAGCGTCACACCGGTGAGCGGGATGACGCGCGTGACTCCGCCGACGATGACGAACACCTGGAGGCCGAACACCGTGGAGAGGCCGACCGCCAACAGCGTCGAGAACGAGTCCCGGGCCAGGGTCGCGGTCTTGAAGCCGCGGTAGATGAACAGCAGGTAGGCCACGAGGACGCCCGCGGCGCCGAACAGCCCGACCTCGTTGGTGATGACCGCGTAGATCATGTCGGTCTGGGGGAACGGGATGAGCGCCGAGTGGTTGGTCCCCACGGTCAGGATCGACTCGCCGAAGCCCTGGCCGAACAGCCCGCCCGCGGCCTGCGCGAAGATCCCGTTGGCGACCTGGAAGCTGCCGCCCACCGCGTTGTAGAGGTGGGGTTCGAACGGGTGCTGCCAGTCCTCGAAGCGCGCATTGACGTGCGGGATGTGGGTGCCCAGGTACCAGGCGCCGATGGCGAAGGCGACCAAGCCGATGACCACGAAGGACAGCCGGCCCGTGGCGACGTAGAGCATCGACAGCAGTGCGCCGTAGAACATCAGCGAAGAGCCGATGTCCGAGAGCAGCACCAGCGCCACCATGGCCAGGCCCCAGATGATGAGAACCGGCCCGAAGTGCTTGAGCGGCGGCAGCGTCACCCCGAGGATCCTGCGCGCGCCCAGCACCATCACCTGGCGAGTGTCGCGCAGGTAGCTGGCCAGGAAGATGACCAGTCCGATCTTGGAGAACTCCGTCGGCTGAAAGCTCAACCCGCCGGGCACCTTGATCTCGAGGTAGGCGCCGTTGACCTGCTCGCCGATCCCGGGGAAACGCGGCAGCACCAGCAGCACCAGCGACACGATCACGATCAGGTAGCGGTACTGCTCGAGCTTGCGGTAGTCGCGAAAGGCGATGATCGTCACCGCAAACAGGATCAGCCCCAGCACGAACCACTGTGCCTGTTGACGGGCATCGGTGGCGCTGATCCGGTAGACCATCACGATCCCGAAGCTGGCCAGGAGCGCCACCAGCGGGAACATGTAGGGGTCGGCGTTGGGCAGGGTGACGCGGATGAAGATGTGCCCGGCCAGGCACAGGGCCAGGAAGATGGCCCCATAGGTCAGCGAAGCGTTGGACAGCACCTGCTCGCGCTGGATGAACACCGCCGTGAATCCGGCGGTGACCAGCAGAGCGGCCGGGATCAGGCCGAACAGCTCACGGTTGCGCGCGCTCATCGCGCCAGCTGGCCGAGTTCGGCGGCGTGCACCAGGCCGATCGCGGCCGCCTGCGAGCGCAGCTGATGGTTGAGCAGGCGCGGGCGGCGATCGGCCGGGACCGCGTTCACCGGAACCCCGGAGACGTAGAACTGCTCATACATCTTGATCCCGAGCGGCAGGTTGTACGGGAACCCGCGGAAGATCGTGACGACGCCGTTGGCGTTGGTCCCGATGAAGAAGTACTCGCGGCTGGCCAGATAGGCGCCGCCCCCGACCACGAACACGACGATCACGGTGGCGATGAGCGCCGCGATCGGCTTCATGAAGCGCGGCGTGCGCCGGCGGGGAGCCTGCGGGCCGCCGCCGGAGGGTGGGCCCTGAGTCCGCGCAAGCTTGGGCGTCGTGCGTTCGCGCTGGATCTGCGGCGGGGGCACCGTGAGCACGCCGCCGCCCTCCCGGGAGCCGCGAGTTCCGTCTGCGACAGGGTGGGCGGGCTCCGTGTCCCGGCCCTCGCCGGGGTGACGAACGGGCTCCATGCCCACCACCGTCGGCTCGTCGACCTCCTGAGAATCAGCCCCGCCCGCCCCGCCGACCTCCTCGAGACGGAAGAGGACGACGGTGATGTTGTCGCGGCCGCCCGCGTCGTTGGCGGCGCCGATGAGCCCGTCGGCGACACGGTCCAGGCTCGTCTCGCCCGAGAGGATCCGGGCGATCTGCTCCTCGCCGATCATGGAGGTCAGGCCGTCTGAGCACAGCAGGATCACGTCGCCGGCGCGCATCGGGTAGGACCAGGTGTCGACCTCGACGTCGCCCTCGATGCCCAGCGCGCGCGTGATGATGGAGCGCTGGGGATGCTCGGCGGCCTGCTCCTCGGTGAGCTTGCCCTGGCGCACGAGCTCCTCGACCAGCGAATGGTCCTGCGTCAGCCGGGTCAGCTCGCCGTCGCGGAAGATGTAGGCGCGGCTGTCGCCGACGTGCGCCACCGCCAGGTGGTCGTCATCGAGGTAGGCGGCGGTGAGCGTGGTGCCCATCCCGGCGTGCTCGTGCTGCGTGCGCGAGAGGTCGTAGATGCGCCGGTTGGCGGCGCGGATGCGGTCGGTCAGCCGCTCCTCGGCGCTGCCCTCGTCCGGCAGCGCCTGGTGAAACTCCTCCACGGCCAGTTGGGACGCCACCTCGCCGGCCTGCGCGCCGCCCATCCCGTCGGCGACGACGAACAGCGGGGCGCGGACGAACGCGTTGTCCTCGTTATCGCGGCGCTGGCGCCCGGTGTCGGTCTTCCAGATGGTGTCGGCTGCGCGGAGCATGCTCGTAGGTCTCTAGTGGTCGCTCACGTGAGTACGTTCGCACAGAGGAGCCGCCCGCGCCCTGGGCGGTGCGACGGCGCGTCGCGGTCGACGATGGGGGGTCGCGGCCTGTGGGTCATTGCAGATAGGAGAACTCGCTGTCGCCGATCCGAATCCGATCGCCGTCGTAGAGCGGCTGCGGGCCCGACAGCGGCTCCTCGTTGAGATAGGTGCCGTTGGTGGAGCCCAGGTCCTCGATCACCAGCACGTGACCCTCCCGGCTGATCCTCGCGTGTCGCGATGACGCGAAGGGGTCGTCAAGGCGGATCTCGACGTCCCCTCGGCCCAGGACCGCTCCCTCGATCAGGTCGTAGGCCACGCCGCTCTCATGGCCGGCGGCGCGCTCCACCAGCAGGCGCGGCTCGAAGTCCTCGACGCCGCCGAGGCCCGGCGTCGCCTCGTACATACCGGTCTCCTCGGAGGAGGGGGCGCGGTCTGGCATGGCGGGGGCGCCGCGCCCGCGACGCAGGTCGCGGATCGCCGACCACGCCACCCAGACGAGGAACAGGTACAGCACGGCCAGAAATCCGAACTTCAGGCCGACCGAGACGGGCTGGAGCACCGTTGAGGTCATCACCTACTCCAGTTCGAAGCGCAGCACGGTGGTGCCGACCTCGATCTCGTCGCCCGGCTTGAGCACCTCTGAGCCCTCGACCCGGTGCCCATTGAGCCGGGAGCCGTTGGTGGAGCCCAGGTCGTTGAGCACCCAGGAGCCGCCGCGGGGGCGAACCTCGGCGTGCTGGCGGGAGACGTTGGGGTCGTCGACGGTGACGTCGCACTGGCGGCTGCGCCCCATGGTGGCGCCTCCGGGCCCGACCACGAGGCGCTTGCCGCCCATCAGCAGCAGCGCCGTCTGCTGGCGCGAGCGAGCGCGCTCCTCGAGGGGCTCAGCCACCCGCCCGGCGGTGCTGTAGATCATCGTGCGACCCGAGGACTCCTGCGGCGGCGGCTCCTCGTCGTCGGGCTCGGGGTTGACCACCCGCGTCTGGATCCCGAACTCACCCAGACCGAGGCGATCGTCGGTCTCGAACTCCACCACGGGGCGCGACGCCAGGACCAGCCGCTCGCGACGGGCGTGCTCGAGCAGGTAGCCGGTGAGCTCTGAGATGAGGGCATCCTCATAGTCGGCGAAGCGCTCACGGTCACGGGGCGAGAGGAACACGCGATACTCGTTGGGGACGTAGGTGCGCGAGAGCGAGAGGGTGCGATGCTCCTCCATCTCACGGGCCAGTTTCCGGGCAATCTCGACGGGGCGCACCTCCGAGCGGAAGGCACGGCTAAAGGTGCCTTCGACGAGGCCGGCGATCTTGCTCTCGATGCTTCTGAGCACACTCATCAGGTCGCCCCTCCGGGCGGATCCATGCTACGGAACTCTCGGCTGAGGGCCATCGGCGCGCAACGCCACCCGCCACATCTCAAGCAGCGACGGGCCCAGGGCGACGGCGGCGCAGGCCACCGCGCCCAGCAGCGCCGTCGGCGCCGCTCCCACCGCCTGGGTCCCGTGCCCGGCCGCGATCGCCACCCCCGTCGCCGAAACGACGAGGCCGGCCCACGCGACGACGCGGACGACGTCGAGGGCCAGCGACCCGCCGCGCACCAGCCACGGCAGCGTCAGCGCACCCAGCGCCCACACGAGCGCGGGCGCGAGCACGCCGGCCGCGATCTCGGGGCGCAGCAGATGGTCGACGGTCGTGGGCAATGAGCTCATCCAGAGGTGTGGGGGTGCCACGCCGGGCACCAGCGGCAGGTACAGAGCCTTCCCGGCAATCGCGGAGGCCAAAAGCAGCCACACCCAGCCCACGGCTCCGAGCGTAGCCCGCCGCCACGGGGTGGCGGCCCGTCCGGCCAGCGCCGGCCAGGCGCCGGCCAGGCCGATCAGGCCCAGCGCGGGCGCGGCGGCGCTGAGCGGCCATGTCGTCGGCGCTGCCGGATTGAGCAGGAGGGGCAGGAGGCATCCGATGGCGATGATCGCCGCCGCGCCCGGGAGATGCTGGGAGACGGCCACGGCCGCCAGGGCGATGGTGAGGGCCCCCCAGCCCAGGCGGGGCAGGAGAAGAACGGCCGCGGCGGCGACCAGGCCGAGTGCCGCGGGGGCGACGGGCGAGGTGTGCAGCGCCGCGACGATGAGCCACACGGTGAGCGCAGCGGCGCCGGCCGCGCCCAGTGCCCGTGGCGGCCAGGCGGGGCCAGCTTCCCGTGCGTGCTCGTGCCGGTGCGGGTGCGCGTCCTCGTGCGCCGGGTCCTGGTCGGCCGGCGGGTCGCGCCACAGCCGCTCGCGCGCGTGGCGGTCATCGGGATCCGCGTGCTGGCTGGGGCGCAGGGTGGTGGTCCAGGCTCCGGTGACCACCCCGGGCTCGTCGCCCACCTCGTCCTGGGCCAGGGCGAGGGCGAGGGCGCGGCGCAGGTCGGGCAGGGTGCCCCGCTCCCCGGGCCGGGGGCGCAGGGCCAGGTCGATGCTGGCGGCCAATGCGCGCGGGAGGTCCCGCCGCTGTCGGCGCAGCGGCGGAAGATGCATCGCCAGCCGCCGCGAGGCGTGCCCGGGCCGGGTGTGGGCCACAGGGTTGACGCCGCTCAGCGCCTCGTAGGTGACCAGCGCCAGCGAGTACAGGTCCGCCGCTTCGGTGGCCTCCAGCCCGTCGGCCTGCTCGGGCGCCATGTAGGCCAGCGTGCCCAGCACGTCGCCGGTCTTGGTCAGTGTGTCGCCGCCCACGACGCGCGCGACGCCGAAGTCGGTCAGCTTGGCCACCTGGGTCGCCGAGGGCGGCGCCTCGGGCACGAGGATGTTGGAGGGTTTGACGTCGCGATGGACCACTCCCTGGGCGTGGGCGTGCTGGAGCGCGTCACACAGCGCCAGGGCGATGCTGACGATGTCGCGATCGGACAGCTGGCCGGCCTCCAGCAGGGTGTCCAGCGTGGGGCCGCGGACGAGCTCTGAGACGAGGTAGGCGCCCTCGTCGTCCACCGCGGCCTCGTAGAGGGTGATGATCGCCGGGTGCGCGAGGCGGGCGGCGGCGCGGGCCTCGCGCTCGAAACGACCCCCGATCACGCGTTCCCGGGGCAGGATCTTGACCGCGACATCGCGCTCGAGGCGCTCATCACGGGCCAGCCACACCGTCCCGAAGGCGCCGGCCCCCAGCCGGCGCTCCAGGCGATAACGGTCGAGCACCAGCGGGCCAGACGGCGCGCCGGCCGATGGGGACGTCAGATGGCGGGTGGCCAGTGTGCGGGTACGGGCCGTCGACGGCTCGCCGGAGCGCATGGAGCACTTTTCGGTGCCGGAGAGGCGGTCCCTGCGACCGCAATTCCGACCGCAACCTTTGCCCGCGCGTGTGGTTGGGATTTTGTGAATCCAGCCGCCCCGGAGGTCATACTGCGCACTTCCACCGGCACAGCAAGGAGCGGTACCGCTTGTCGTTCTTCGACGAGGTGGACGAACCACCTCGGACAGAGCCTCGTACGACCCCTCGCACGACGTCCCGCGTTGGACCACGGGGCCGTCGTCCATCAGGCCCCGGAGGCGGAGGTCGCCGCCCCCCCTCGGAGCAGCAGAGCGTCCAGGTCCGCCGTGCCGTGGCCATCGTCGTCATCATCGTCGCCATCATCGTGGTGGCGCTGCTCGTCCACAGCTGCCAGGTCAGCGCCACCAACTCCGCGCTTCAGGACTACACAAACAGCGTCTCGTCGCTCAACCAGCAGTCGGCGGCCAACGGCAAGCAACTCTTCGACCGGCTGGCTCAGGCCTCGCAGTCGGGCGGCGGTACCAATCTCCAGAACGACATCAACCAGATCTTCACCGACGAGCAGAAAAAGGTGTACGACAAGGCCAAGGCGCTGAGCGTCCCCGATCAGGTCAAGACCGGGAACGGCTTCTTCACGACCGCGCTGAAGATGCGCCTGGACGGGATCAGCGGCATCGCCCACGCGATCCAGCCCGCGCTGTCAAGCACCGCCACCCAGGCCAACGTCAACGCACTGGCCGTCGAGACCGCCCGGCTCTATGCCTCCGACGTCCTCTATAAGGACTACGCGCTGCCACAGATCTACGCCGCGCTGCATGCCGCCGGCACGCGCTTCAGTCCCATCAACGGCGACCAGTTCGTGCCCAACGTCGAGTGGGTGCAGCCGAGCTTCCTGGCGTCCACGCTGGGCGTGAACGTCCCCGGCGCCCAGCCCACTAAGGTCGCACCGGGCCTGCACGGGCACTCGCTCACATCGGTCAGCGTCGCCGGCACGACCCTGCAGACAGGGGCCACCAACACCGTGCCGTCGAGCCCGACCCCCTCCTTCACGCTGGGCTTCAACAACGGCGGCACCAACAACGAGCACAACGTCAGGTGCAAGGTCTCGATCAACGGTTCGAGCGTGAGCGGGACCACCACCGTCCCCGAGACCTTCGCGGGCAAGAACGCGACATGCACGGTCAAGCTCAACGCAGCCCCGCCCAAGGGCACCCAGAGCGTCGTGGCCACCGTCGAGAAGGTCCCGGGCGAGAAGAACACCGACAACAACACGATCACCTACACGATCACCTTCCAGTAGCGCGAGCCGGGCTGGCCGCCCAACCCATCTTCCGGCCCTGGGCCTATTCTTTCTGCGGTGCACGACCTCACCAGCACCGTCGGCATCGTGGCGATCGCGGCCGGCGCGGTCGCCGTGGTCGGCCTGCTCACCACCATCGTGCTCGCGTTCCGCCTCTCGCGCGTCCGCTCCGAGCAGCGGCTCGTCCTCGGCGACCGCCGCGAGGACCTGGTGGCCCACGCCGCCTCGCTCCGCAAGCAGTTCGAAGCGTTGCACGAGTACGTCGAGGACGTCTCGGGGCACCTCGATCAGCGCGTGACGACCGCCGAGCACCGTCTCGACGGCGCCATCGCCTTCACGGCGCTGGTCCGCTACGACGCCTACGGCGAGATGTCCGGTCATCAGTCGATGTCGATCGCCCTGCTGGACTCGACCCGCTCCGGGGTGGTGCTGTCGGTGATCCAACACCGCGATCAGGCACGTCTCTACGCCAAGCAGGTCCAGGCGGGCCGGGGCGAACTGGAGCTCTCGCCCGAGGAGGAGGAGGCGGTCAAGCTCGCCCTCCAGGGCGGAGGCAGCGCGGGCGGGGAGGGCGGGGCTCAGCACCACGCCGCCTCCACCGGGTCGCGGTAGCGACTGATGCGGGCCGGCTACTTCGGTCCGGAGGGGACCCACACCCACGAGGCGCTATTGGCCGACACCGCGGGCCTGGACCTGGACACGGTGCCGTCGGCCACTATCTACGACACGGTGATGGCCGTCCACGAGGGCGCGGTCGACATCGCCCTGGTGCCGATCGAGAACTCGCTGGAGGGCTCCGTCAATGCCACCCTCGACGCCCTGGCGATGGAGACCGACGATGTGATGATCGTCGGCGAGGTCGTCCAGCCGATCCGCCACTGCCTGATCGCGCGGACCGCGCTTGAGCTCTCTGAGATCGAGACGGTGGTGTCGCACCCGCAGGCCAACGCCCAGTGCGCGCGCTTCATCCGCACGCGGCTCCCGCAGGCCCGGGTGATGGCCGGCGCCTCGACGGCCGACGCGGTGCGCGTCGTGGCTGAGCACGACGGCCCGTGGGCCGCGCTCGGCAACCGCCTGGCCGCCGAGCGCTACGGCTGCCAGGTGCTGCGCGCGGGGGTCGAGGACGTCGCTGACAACGAGACCCGGTTCGTGTGGCTGGCGCGAACGGGAACCGCCCCCGGCGGGCCGCGGGTGGTGGCCTCCGGGTCGCCGCCGCTGGGGCCGTGGAAGACCGCGATCGTGTTCTGGGGCTTGGGCTCAGAGGCGCCCGGCTGGCTGGTGGCCTGCCTGTCGGAGTTCGCGCAGCGCGGCGTGAACCTCACCCGGATCGAGTCGCGGCCGCGCAAGCAGGGACTTGGCCGCTACATGTTCTTCGTCGACCTGGAGGGGCACGAGGATGACGCGGCGGTGGCCGCCGGCCTGGAGGGACTGCGCACCCGGGTCGAGCGGCTCAAGGTCCTGGGCGCCTACCCCGCCGCGTGAGCGCCGCGACCTCCGGAAGCCCCACGCCGCCGTCACCGGCATCGGTAGACTGCGCGCCAGCACGCTGCCTATGGCCACCTACGTAACACCAGAGCCATTGGGGTCCGCGCCGCATTCTGAGCACCAGCGGCGCGGGCGGGCGGGCGGCCGGGTGCTCGTATTGAACGCGACGTATGAACCGATCAACGTCTGCACGGTCCGGCGCGCGGTGGTCCTCTTGCTCAAGGACAAGGCCGAGATGATCGAGCGCGCTGAATGGGAGCTGCACTCGGCGACGTCGACGATTGCCCGCCCGATGGTCATCCGGCTGGTCAGCTACGTCCGCATCCCGCGCGACACCCACCGGCGCAAGATCACTCGCCGTGCGGTCTTCGCCCGCGACGACTGGACCTGCCAATACTGCGGCAGCCGCTCCAACCTCACCGTCGACCACGTGGTGCCCCGGTCCAAGGGCGGCCCGTCGAGCTGGGAGAACATCGTCGCCTCCTGCGCGCCGTGCAACCGCCGCAAGGGCAACTCCCTGCCGCGGCAGGTCGGCATGCACCTCAGCCGCGAGCCGCGCACGCCCAACCCCAACGTGTTCATCCAGGTCGCCAGCCCCACCATCCCGGCGGCCTGGCGGGCCTACCTGGCCGCCTGAGCCACGCGCGGTCGAGGCGGTCAGGGCCGTCGAGGCCGTCGAGGCCGTCGAGGGGACGGCGCTACCCGTCGGCGGCGCCGGGCGGCAACGCAAACCCGTCTGGGCCCTCGGCAAACGGCAGCGCTTGGCGGACCGCGTCGGTGTTCAGCGGCCCGTAGAGGTGCGGGAACAATTCGTCTGAGCCCGGGCCACCGCGCTCGTATCGCAGCGTGGCGGTGAGACGCTCCACCGCCACACACAGGAGCACGAGGTCGCGAGCGCCGGCGAAGCGCTCGCCCGCGACCCGCACCACCTGCTCGCGCGTGGAGAGGTGGATGAACCCGTCGGCGTCATACCCGGCGGCGACGTAGCTCCCCACACGCAACGCCGACTCCCACTCGGCGCGCGCGGTGATGTGGAAGATGAGCGCCGGCGGGCTCAGGCGGCGTAGCGCTCGGCGGCGCGCGCCCGCGCCTTGGCCGCCTCGACCTCGCGGTCCTTGGCCGGTGCGTTGGTCGTCAGGGCGGCCAGCAGGCGGGCTGACACCTCGGTGACCTCGCGCACGGCCTCGTCGAAGGCCTCCTCATTGGCCTTGGAGGGCTTGGTGGAGCCGCTGATCTTGCGCACGTACTGCAGCGCCGCGGCGGCGATCTCATCGTGGCTGGCGGGCGGGTCGAAGTTGTGGAGGGTTCGGATGTTTCGGCACATGCCCCGATCGTAACGCCCGGGCGCGGCCGATCGGCCCCGTCGCCCCTTAACGCGCGAAGGGCGCCGTTCGACAACGGCGCCCTTCACGAATCTGGCTGCTGACCACCACGAGCCGTTTGTGCCGGAGGGACGAATCCCGGGCGCTCGGGGCGGCGGTGTCTCGGGTTGGACTCCGCTAAGCGGGGTCAGCCACCGACCTAGCGGCCGGACACCTCCAGGGTCCCGCGAAAACTGTCAGACAAGCTCGGACCACCTCCTTTCTCTGGTAC
>DASXCN010000139.1:0-19680 GCA_036491155.1 Solirubrobacteraceae bacterium
CGACCGCGCGATGCTGGCGTTCCTCGTCGACGCCTACGACGAGGATGAGATCGGGGGCGAGCATCGCACCGTGCTGCGCCTGCACCCGCTGCTGGCACCGGTCAAGGTGGCCGTCCTGCCCCTGGTGCGCAAGGACGGCCAGCCCGAGCTCGCCCGGCGCGTCTGGACGGACCTCCGTGAGCGCGTCCAGGCCGAGTACGACGAGGGCGGCGCCATCGGGCGCCGCTACCGCCGTCAGGACGAGATCGGCACGCCGTGGGCGGTGACCATCGACCACCAGTCACTGGAGGACGAAACGATCACCCTGCGCGATCGCGACAGCCTGGCCCAGGACCGGGTCGCCATCTCCGAGCTCGGGAACGAGATCGAGCGGCGACTGCGGGCGCCGTGGACCTCGCCGAAGATCCCCTTCGGCGACGCGGGCACCGACGTCGATACCGACGCCGCGAGTTAGACCGTCACCCTGACGGCGGGCGTGACGGCGCCGAGGCTGAGGGCATCCGCCGCCACCCGGGCGACGATCACGTAGGCCCCCCGTGGCTTGCGCCCGAGCGACACCGACGCGTTGAACGTGCCGCTCGCCGCCTTCAGCCGCCGGCTCGAGACCGGCTTGCGCCGGCCCTTGACGAGCTTGTAGACGCTCACGGTCACCGGTTTGGCCGGCTGGACGGTGCCCGATACACGCACCGGCGCACTGGCGGCGAGCGAGAGCGTGAGCACCGGCGCCACGCCGATCACCACCAGGTCCGAGACCGACGCCGGTCTCGAGGCGTGCAGCGCGCGCAGCACCGCCGACTGGGCGAACGGCAGCGTCGCGGTGAAGGCGCCGTCGGTGCCGGTGGTGACCGTCGCCAGGGTGGCCAGCACGCCGTCGCCGGTGACGCTCTGGATCTGCAGCGGCGCGCCGGCCATCGCGGCGGCGGGCGGGGGCAGGGTCCGCGCGTAGCTGCCGGTGACGGTGACGGCCGTCCCGGGGGCGATCGTCGTCTGTGACGCCGCCATCTCGAGCGCGTAGAGCGGGCCGGCCTGGCCGCTGACCTTGCCGCGGACGGCGGGCAGCCGGTGGTAGAGCTCGTTGCCCGGGCAGCTCGTCATGTCTCCGTCGCGGTGGCCGGCGATGCGCGGGAGCAGCACGCGCTGGCCGGGCGCGAACGGCGTGTAGAAGGCGTCGGACGGGTTGACCTCGACGCGGACCTTGCCCAGCGACGGCACCCCGTGCAGCGCGAGCTTCCAGGCCAGGAGCCGCTGGAGCGCGGTCACCGCCGCCGCCGGCGGCTGGGCGAAGGAGAACGTCCCGAGGATGGCGACTCCGGTCGAGACCGCGTTGTAGCCGCCGGCGTGCGCGCCCACCACCGGCTCATCGACGCCGCCGGCCCGGGCCTCCCAGATCCGCCCCCAGGCGTCGATGATGAAGTTGTAGGCGATGTCGAAGTAGCCCCGCGAGAACCGGTGGTAGTCATAGATCGCCGCCAGCATCGCCGGGACCTGGCCGGGCGAATAGCCGTTGGGGTTCTCGGTGTGGTGCACGAAGGCGAGGTTGATCGCTCCGTAGTACGGGCCGGAGGTGGGCGGGTGGTGTGTGCCCGCCCAGGCCGAGCGGGCGATGATCGGCGGCTGGCCAGGGCCGGCGGGCAGGTTGACGTCCACCAGCTGATAGGGCGCGTCGGTGATGAAACGTCGTTCCGCTCCCGCCTGGGCGACCGCATCGGCGGCCACGAAGTGCACCCGCACGCCGCCCACGGCCCCCGAGCTGCGCAGCTGGATCTCGTCGGCGGGCCCGAACCACAGCGGCTCGCCGAACTGGACGTCGCCGGCGGCGGGGCGGTCAGGCTCGTGACCGCGGACCGAGGCCTGCGCCCACGGGCTCCAGCGCCCGCCGCTGACCCGCGCGCGCAGCTCCACCCGCGCCGCGGCGGGGTCCGCCCACTCGATCCCGGCCAGCACAAATGGGCGTCGCGCGGCGATCGCGGGCGACGTCCCGGCGCCCAGCCGGCCGACCACAACGGAGAAGACACGACCGCTGGGCCGACCCCGAGCCAGTGCGACGCTCGGCGCCATCGCCGCACCGACACCGACAGCGGCCGCACCGCTCAGCACGTCGCGCCGCGTCAATCTCGGCGCCTCGCTCACCATTCCATTGTGCCCACGTCGCCAGACGCGGGCGCTACCTCAGCGCAGGACGGCGGTTCCGCGCACCTCAAAGCCGCCGGGCACGGGCGATGCGCTGACCCCCTGCACCTTGATGCGCGGGTCGGAGAACACGGTGACCGTGGCCAGCCCGCCGAAGGGGACGTCGGGCGCCACGACGAGCTTGCCGTCCTGGGCCGAGACGGTGGCGTCGACCGTGGCGCTCAGGCCGAGCAGGGTGGCGGTCCCGCGCAGCGTCAGACGCCCGTCCGAGGAGGCGACGGGCGTGACGGAGGTGAGAAACGGCGCCGCCGCCCTCAGATCGGACTCGGCGACGACGGCGCTCCCGTTCAGCCGGTTGCCCTGCTTGACCAGGCGGGCGTCATGCAGGGTGAGCAGGCCGTCATGGAACAGCTGGGCCGAGGCCCGCAGCGACCCGACGTCGCCGGCCTGGACAAGAGTGGCGGGCAGCTTGGCCGCCTGCGCGCGGTAGCTGGCCATTCGCACCACCACCGAGTCGGCGTGGTGCCAGAGCAGCTCGATGGCGGGGAACGCGGAGACCTTGACCTCCAGCACGCGACCCGACCGCGAGAGGCGATCGCGCAGGCGCTGGGTGGCGATCCCGGGGAGGACGAGCTGGGCCACCACCAGCACCACCACCACGAGCCCGGCGATGGCCAACGCCCCGAGGCGGCGCATCGATCAGCGCGCCGCGGTCACGCCAGGAGCGCGCGAGCCGCAGCCACCGCCTGGTCCATGAGCGGCCGCGTATCCAGATCCGGCTCGGCCATGCGGCGGATCGTGACGCCGTCGGCAAGCGCGAACAGGAAGCTGGCGACGTCGTCGGCAGAGGCGCGCAGCTCGAACTTGCCCGCCTCTCTGCCCGCGCCCAGCGCATCGGCCAGGCGGGTGCGGGTGCGCCGCGCCAGCTCGGTGAGCTCGGCGGCGATCTCGACATTGCGCTGGCCCAGGGTGAGCAGCTCGTAGAAGGTCACCATCGCGCGCGTGCCCTCGCCCAGGATCTCCTCCAGGCTGCGCACCAGCGCTTCGATCAGCTCGTCGGCGCCCGCCGCGCCGGCGACGGCCTGCTCCAGCGACTCGCCGCGCACCTCGGACTCGCGGCGCACCACCTCGACCAGCAGCCGCTCCTTGGAGCCGAAGTAGTAGTGCAACAGCCCGCGCGAGACTCCGGCCTCGCGGGCGACGCGGTCAAACGTGGAGCCCGCGATGCCCCGCTCGGCGACGCTGGCGCGCATGGCCTCGACGATCCGCGCCGCCTTCTCAGAGGGCAGATCGCCGGCAAGCGAGCGCTCGGGTGCGGTGGCCGCCTGCATCGGGGCGATTCTAAGGGCTGGAGTTGTCGCCGGGGGTCGGGTGCCCGCGCGCGCCGATGTGCCCCAGACGCGAAAAGGGCGCCACGGGGGCGCCCTTACGCAGGTGCTGCTGAAAGCGCTGTGTGCGCTAGGCCGCGCTGACCGTGCTGGCCGGCGGCGGGGCCGGCGTCCCCACCGGCGGCGTGTACTGGAACTCCTCCTCGGCACCGAACAGGGTGTCGAGCACCTTGGAGCGCAGGCCCTCCGAGAGGACGAGCGCGATGACGGCGCCGGCCACCAGGAGCATGAGCTTGCGACCGAGCCGGCTCTTCTTCTTGGGCTTGGAGTGCTTCGGCGCGTCCGAGAGCGCCATCGCGGCGTCACGGACCGCTTCGGCCGCCGAGCGGAGTTCATTCTGCAGCTTCTTGTCCTCGATCAGCGCCTTCTGCGGTGCCTTGGCGCTGCTCAGGCGGCTGGCCGCGTTCTTGCCGGAATCAAGCGCCGTACGCACGTTGTCGCGCAGCTCCGCGTCCTCGATGAGGCGCTGGAGGTACGGGTTGGCCTTGGTGATGCTGGCCAGGTCGGCGGCATTGAACGGCACCGCCTTTGCGACTTTCTTTCGTCGTGATGCCATTGGTCTCCCTCAGGTCATGGGCGGGTGAGTGATCAGGATACGCGATACCCCTTTTGCGGCCTTCGATTCAGCGCTGCCTCCAGGACCTCGTCGATCGTGGAGACGAGCACGAAGTGCAGGGACTTTCGCAGATGCTGGGGGATCTCGTCGATGTCGGACTCGTTGAGCCCGGGGGCGATGATGGTGTGAAGCCCACTGCGCTGGGCGGCCAGTGCCTTCTCCTTGAGGCCGCCGATCGGGAGAACCTGGCCCGTGAGCGTCACCTCGCCGGTCATGGCCACATCGGCGCGCACCGCCCGGCCCGAGAGCAGCGAGGTGAGCGCGGTCACCATCGTCACCCCGGCGCTCGGCCCGTCCTTGGGGATCGCCCCCGCCGGCACGTGGATATGGATGTCATGGGTGGCGAACCAGTCGTCGGGCAGATCGGGCAACAGCTCGGGCGCGTTGGCCCGCACATAGGACCGCGCCGCCTGGGCTGACTCGCGCATCACGTCGCCCAGCTGGCCGGTGATGGTGAGGTGGCCGCTGCCGGGCATCGCGGTCGCCTCGACGAACAGGACCTCGCCGCCGACCGGGGTCCACGCCAGCCCGGTGGCGACGCCGGGCCGCGAGGTGCGCCGGCGCGCCTCCGAATAGAACTTGCGCTTGCCCAGCAGCTCGCGGACCCGCGGCTCGGTGATGCTCATCTTGCGCTTCAGCGTGCCCTCGGCGACCTGGCGCGCGACCTTGCGCACGACCGAGCCGATCTCGCGCTCGAGCTGGCGTACGCCCGCCTCGCGCGTGTAGTCGGAGATGATCGTCTTCAGGCCGGAGTCGGTGAAGGCGATCCGCCGGCTGGTGAGCCCGTTGCGCTCGATCTGGCGCGGCACGAGGTAGCGCTTGGCGATCTGGAGCTTCTCGGACTCGGTGTAGCCCGCCAGCTGGATGACCTCCATGCGGTCGCGCAGCGGCCCCGGGATCGTGTCCAGGTTGTTGGCCGTGGTGATGAACATCACCTCGGAGAGATCGAACGGGAGGTCGAGGTAGTGGTCGCGAAACGTGCTGTTCTGCTCGGGGTCCAGGACCTCGAGCATCGCGCTGGACGGGTCCCCGCGGAAGTCCGAGCCCATCTTGTCGATCTCGTCGATCATGAACAGCGGGTTGTTGGCGCCGGCGTCGCGCAGCGCGCGCACGATCACCCCGGGCATGGCGCCGATGTAGGTGCGGCGGTGTCCGCGGATCTCCGCTTCGTCGCGCATGCCGCCGACACTGATGCGCTCGAACTCGCGGCCCAGTGCGCGTGCGACCGATCTCCCCAGTGAGGTCTTGCCGACGCCGGGCGGGCCGACGAAGGTGAGGATCGAACCGGCCGGGCGCGGCTTGCCGGTTCCGTCGCCGCTTCCGGACCCGATGAGCGACCGCACGGCGAGGAACTCCAGGATGCGCTCCTTGACCTGCTCGATGTCGTAGTGGTCGGCGTCGAGGACCTTCCGGGCGTGGGCGAGATCGAGGTTGTCCTCGGTGGAGGTGTCCCACGGCAGCGACACGATCCACTCCAGGTAGGTGCGCACGACGCCGTACTCGGCCATCGTCGGCTGGAGCCGCTCCAGGCGCCCGAGCTCGCGCTCGACCTGCTTGGACACCTCCTCGGGGAGGCGCAGCGCCTCGAGCTGCTCGCGCAGCTCCTTGACCTCGGCCTGGGCCTCGTCGCCCTCCCCCAGCTCATCCTGGATCGCCTTGAGCTGTTGGCGCAGGAAGAAGTCGCGCTGGCCCTTCTGCAGCTCGGACTGGACCTGGGACTGGATCTTGGTGTCCAGCGCCACCACCTCGAGCTCGCGGGCGAGGATCTCCGACAGGCGGCGCAGGCGCTTGGTCACGTCCAGCTCCTCGAGCAGCGCCTCCTTCTCCTCGGTGGGCAGGCGCAGGGCGCCGCCGATGAGATGGCTGAGCATCACCGGGTCGTCGACGTTGGCGACCATCACCTGCAGCTCTTCGGGCAGATAGGGCACCTGGCCGACGATGCTCGAGAAGGTGCGCTGGACGTTGCGGGCCAGCGCCTCCAGCTGGGCGCTCTCGCGGACCCGGTCGCGTGCGTGCTCGACCTCGGCGACGAGATAGGGCTCGGTCGAGACCCACTCCTTCACGCGCACGCGGGGGCCGCCCTGGATGAGGACGCGCAGCGTCCCGTCGGGCAGGCGGACCATCCGCGCGATCGCCCCCAGCACGCCGACGGAGTACAGCTCGTCGGGGCCGGGGGCCTCGACCTCCGGGTCGCGACCGGCGACCAGCACGATCGACCGGTCGCCGCGCAGGACGTCGTTGACGAGCTCGAGGCTGCGCGGCTGGCCGATGTTGAGCGGGATGACCAGATCTGGGAACGTCACCGAGTCGCGCAGCGGCAGCACCCCGAGCCGCGCGGGAAGGCGGCGGAACCCGTTCTCCTGATCCTGATCGACCTCGCCCGTTGCGGTCCCGACGTCGACGACGGTCATTGCTCGTCGCCGCTCCGGATCGGCACCTCGCGGCGGGGCTCCTGACGGCCCATCAGCGGAAGCTCGACTCGCAGCATCCCGTCCTCGTACCGGGCGCTGATGCGGTCGGCGTCGACGTCGGCGCCGAGCTCGATGAGCCGGCGGAAGGAGCCCCGCTCGATCTCGATCTGCTGATAGCCGTCGGGCGGGGGCTGGGCCGGGCCGCGGCGGCCGGCCAAGAACAGCTTGCGCCCCTCGATCTGAAGCGCGATCTCCGCCGGGTCCATGCCGGCGAGCTCGGCGGTCACGATCGCCCGGGGCGGATCGGAGGCATAGGCCACGTCGACCGCGGGCCATGAGCCGGTGTGCCGGCGCGACAGCCCGGAGCGCTCGAAGACGTCCCCGAAGAGCTCGTCCATCTCACGTCGCATCCGTTCGAAGTTGGCAAACAGATCCCGCTCCGACATGGCCTAAGCGTAGCCCGCTCTAGACGGTGTAGACCGCGCCCTCGCTGGCCATGTCCACGGGTCCCCCGAAGCCGTCCGCGCCCTCGGCACGAGTGAGCTCACGGTCCAGCTCGTCGGAGTAGTGCGTGAGCACGAGCCGGTGCGCGCGGGCCCCCTTGCCGTGCTCGCCGGCCTCGTGCGCGGTGAGGTGCCCGCGCGTGCCATCGCGCTCCGGACGCGGGAGCGTCGCCTCGATCAGGAACAGGTCGGTGTCGTGAGCGAAGCGGACCAGCTCGTCGTTGGGACGGCAGTCGGCGCCGAAGGTGAACCGCGCCCCGTTGCAGGCCAGTTCGACGGCGAAGGTGGCGACGTAGTGCGGCACCTCGCAGAAGCGGGCCGTCAGCGGGCCGAGTGTCAGCGCGTCGTCGACCGCGTACTCGTGCACGTCGAAGGCGCTGTCGATCAGGTCGTCGTTGCCCCAGCAGCTCACGACCCGGCGCAGCACCTCGCCCCCGCCGGCGGGCAGATACAGCCGCGGACGTGCCGGATCCTCGGTGCCCGGCCAACCGGCAACGGGTACGGGCTGCTGGCGCGGGGCGTAGCGCAGCGCGTAGCTGAACGGCACGAGGTCCAGGAAGTGGTCGGCGTGCATATGGGTGATGACCACGGCGTCGATGTCGACGTAGTCGCAGATGCCGCGCATCTTGGAGAAGACGCCGTTGCCGCAGTCCAGGAGCACGCTGGTGCCCTGCTCCTGCACGAGATAGCCGCTGCATGCCCCTGCGGCGTCCTGCCAGGACGGCGACTTGCCCAGCACCGTGACCCGCAACTCCGCTCCTCCCGTGTCTTGGTCTGACACTCTAACCGCCATGGCTGTGGTCCACATGGAAATGCCGTGGCTCGGCTTCGCCGTGTCGCACCGCTTCGAGGTGGCCGCGCTCGCCCTCGGCGGCCTGCTCGTTCTCGGCGCGCTCCTCTCTGGCCTGGCTCGCCGCACGTTCGTGTCGCTGGCCGCCGTGTTCGTCCTCGCCGGGTTCATCCTCGGCGACGGCGTCACGGGCGTGCTGCACCTCGACCCCCGCTCGTCGTTCGTGTCCGAGCTGGCCACGGTCGCACTCATCGTCATCCTGTTTCGCGACGGACTGGAGGTGGACGGCGAGCTGTTGCAGTCACATTGGAGCCTGCCCTTGCGCAAGCTCGTGCTGGCGATGCCGTTGACCGCCGTGATCGTTGCCGTGGGCGCGCGGGTGCTCATCGGCCTGTCGTGGACGGAGTCGTTCCTGGTGGGAGCGTTGCTCTCCCCCACTGACCCGGTGCTGTCCTCGAGCGTCGTCACCAACCCGCGTGTGCCGGCGGTGGTCCGTCATTCGCTCAACCTGGAGTCAGGACTCAACGACGGCCTGGCGCTGCCGGCGGTGCTGGCCTTCAGCGCGGCCCTGGCGACCGGTGACGGGCACTTCGTGTGGTGGCGGTTCGTCATCGAGAACGTCGCGCTGGGCTTTGCGGTCGGCATCGTGCTGGGCTTCGCCGCCGCCTGGCTGGCGCCCCGCGACGTGGGCCTGGGGGCCGGCATTCCTGCCCACCAGCGCTCCCTGTTCGCGCTGGGCGCCGCGTTTGCCACCTATGGCGTGGCGGTGCTCACCCCACACGGCAACGGACTGATCGCCGTCTATGTCGCGGCGATCGTCCTGGGCATCCGGCGTCCCGACGTCCGCCGGTACTTCGAGCGCAATGCGGCCGACATCGTCGAGTTGGTCAAGCTCGGCATCTTCGTGGTCTTCGGGTCCCTGCTCACCCTGCACGGCCTCTTCGGCTCCGGGTGGGCCGCCCTCGGCGTGGTGGTGGTGACGCTGCTCATCGCGCGCCCGGTGGCGGTGTTCGCGGCGCTGGCGCGCACGGCGACAGATGTGCCGACGCGCGCGTTCATGGCCTGGTTCGGCCCGAAGGGAGTTGCCACGATGACCTTCTCGCTACTGGTGCTCAGCCAGCGCATCCCGGCCGGGTCGACGATCTTCAATCTCGCCGCGCTGACCGTGTTCTGCTCGATCCTCGCCCACGGCGTCACCGACACGGCGGGCGCGGAGTGGATAGGGCGGCGGGCCGAAGCGCAGGAGGCGCTAGTGGCTGTCCCGGTCGCCGTGGCGAGAGGTGTCCATCACCCATCCCAGCAAGATGGCGAGCAGGATGAAGGCGATGAATCCGCCGATCAGCGGCCAGAACATGGCGCGAACCTTACTTGAGGGCTCCGGACGGTGGCTTCACGCGTGGGCGAGGGCCCGGCAGGGCGCGGTCGGCGTGCGCGTGACGCCCCTCAGGCGTGCAGCGCGACCTGTTCGTTGGGCGAGGGCATCGCCCACGCGACCTGCAGGCGCCGCTCCTGTCGAAAGACGAAGCGCAGCTGGCTGGGCGGACGCAGGCCCTCGGGATGGGCCGGCCTGAACGTGCCGCACGGGCCCGTGTCGGCCACCGCGCACAGAAGATTCTGCCGGAAGAAGCAGCTCTCGCAGCTGGCCTTCGCGGCGGGTGCCCGACCATTCGCCATACCTGTCCTCGACCCCAATCTCGTCAACTCACACCGGAAGCAAGGCGGGCATCAAAGCGGATTCCACCCCCGCATGCAAAGCGCATTCCCGGAAATCGCGGCTGTTTTCACATTTTGGGAAAAACCGCCAAATTGCGGGGACTTTGCTCGATGGTGCAAGACCCATCCGCAATTTCCGTAGCTTTGGACGGCGATGGGCCCCACCTCTGATGACCCCACCCCCGACGAATCGTCGCGCCGGCCTCGGTCGCTCGCCGAGTACGAGCGCGAGGCGCTGGCGACGATGAGCCCGGAAGCCCTCGGCTACGTCGAGGGCGGGGCCGGTGACGAGGTCACCCTGGCCGACAACGTCACGGCCTGGCGGCGCTGGGCGCTGCGGCCGCGGATGCTGGTCGGCGCCAGCCAGGTCGACCCCGGCGTCACCGTCCTGGGCGTGCGGCGACCACATCCGGTGATCATCGCCCCCACGGCGTTCCAGCGCCTGGCGCACCCCGAGGGCGAGGTGGGCATCGCCCGGGCGGCCGCGGCCACGGGCACCGTGATGTGCGTGTCGACCTTCGCCAGCGAGGGAGCGGCGAGCGTGGCCGAGGACGTGCCCGAGGTGGCCCGCTGGTTCCAGCTCTACGCCTTCAGCGACCGCGGCGTCACGCGGGAGGTGATCGCCGACGCCGCGCGGTTGGGCTACGAGGCCCTGGTGGTGACCGTGGACCGGCCCGTATTGGGGATCCGTGAGCGCGAGCGGCGGGTCAATCTCCGCGACCCGGTGGCCGACATCCCGCGCCACGATCCCGCGCAGGCTCCCGACATGCCACTGGCGGCGCGCTACGGGCAGATCGATCCAGACCTGAGCTGGTCCGACATCGAGCGCTTCGCCGCCGGAACGGAGCTGCCGCTTCTGGTCAAGGGAATCCTGACCGCGGAGGATGCTGAGCTGGCCGTGGCTCACGGCGCCGCCGGCGTGGTGGTGTCCAACCACGGCGGCCGCCAGCTCGACACGGTGATCTCGGGCGTCGATGCCCTGCCGCCGATCGTCGAGGCCGTGGGCGACCGCATCGACGTGTTGGTCGACGGCGGCATCCGTCGCGGCACTGACATCGTCAAGGCGCTGGCCCTCGGTGCTCGGGCGGTGCTGGTGGGCCGGCCGGTGACGTGGGGGCTGGCGGTGGGCGGCGCCGGCGGCGCCCGGCACGTGCTGGAGATATTGCTGGACGAGCTGGTCAACGCGCTGGCACTGGTCGGCTGTCCGCGAGCCGCCGAGCTCGATGCGAGCTTCGTGACACCGGCGCCCTGGGCGGGGTGGGCGGGGTCAAATAGGTGACCATCCTCGTGACCGGGATCACCGGCTACGTGGGGTCCGTCGTCGCCGCACGGCTGGCCGGCGAGGGCCACGCGGTCCGCGGCTTCGCCCGCTCGCCCGAGCGGGTGACGGTCGAGGTGCCCGTGGTCGCCGGGGACGCCGTCACCGGTGAGGGACTGGGGCAGGCGCTGGACGGGGTGAAGGTCGCCTACTTCCTCATCCATGGGATGGAGCCCGCCGCCGACGAGCCGTTCGCCGCCCGCGAGCGCGAGGCGGCCGAGCGCTTCGCGCACGCGGCGCGGGCCGCCGGCGTGAGCCGCATCGTCTACCTGGGCGGGATCGCGCCGCCCGGCGCCGTGCGCTCGGCGCACCTGGCCAGCCGGCTGGCGGTGGAGGACATCCTGCTCCAGGCGGCACCGGCCTCGGTCGCCTTCCGGGCGTCGATCGTGATCGGTGCGCGCTCGCGGTCGTTTCGCTTCCTGGTGCGCCTAGTGGAACGGCTGCCCGTCCTCGCCTACCCGGCGTGGCAGTCCAATCGCACCGCCCCGATCGACGAACGCGACATCATCGCCATGCTGACCCGCGCCGCCACCTCTGACCGGGTGAGCGGACGGCGGCTGGACGTGGGCGGCCCCGACGTGGTGACCTACGGCGAGCTGATCGACCGCATCGCCGGCCACATGCTCGTCGACCGTCCCGGGGTGCGTTTCAAGCGGCTATCGGCGACCCCGATCGCCAGCCGCGTGGCGGCGGCGATCACCGGGGAGCAGTGGCAGCTTGTCGCCCCGCTGATGGAGAGCCTGGACACCGACCTTCTCCCTGCCGACGACGAGGCCGCAGAGCTTCTCGAGGTGAGACTGCACACCCTCGATGCCGCGATCGAGCACGCGCTGGCCGAGTGGGAGCGTGACGAGCCGCTCGCCGCACGGTGAGGGCTGACCGATCGCGGGCGCGGGACGTTAGTGTGCGCTAGCCATGGGCTCGGCACGAGATGATTTGCGGCTCCGACGGCGTCTGGACGCGCGTGACGCCACCCGCTCGCCCTCACGGACCACCAGTACGATCGCGGCGAGCGGGCGGCGCCACTCACGCCCAGCCACTCGTCGGATTCCACAACTAATCTCGCGCCAAGCCCCATGAGCACCGTTTCGGCCAAGATCGACATCGAGGCACCCATCGAGCGCGTGTGGAAGATCGTCATGGACCCCCGGCGGCTCGGTGACTGGGTGACGATCCACAAGTCCGTGTCCAACGTCTCAGACTCGCCGCTGCGCGCGGGCTCCACCATGGATCAGTCGATGCACGTCCGCGGGCTCACGTTCAAGGTCCATTGGACGCTGACGACGGTTGACAGTCCGCGGCGCGCGGAGTGGGAGGGCGGCGGCCCGGCGCACTCGATGGCGATCATCCGCTACGAGCTGTCCAGCGACGGCGACGATCGCACGACCTTTCAGTACACCAACGAGTTCCACGTGCCCGGTGGACGGCTGGGAAACGTCGCCAGTCGCATCATCGTCGGCGCGACATCCGAGCGTGAGGCGCACAGGTCACTCGAGCGGTTGAAGGCACTCGTCGAACGCGGCTGAACCCCCTTCTGCACGAACTGTGGCCATGGGTTGTATCGTGCGTACACGAATACGTCTAAACCCTTGCCACGGAGGTAGCCCAAGTTGGCAGATTTCGTTGACAGTACGGTGAAGGACATCGACAGGCGGCTGAGCGAGCTCAAGGTTGAGGTGTCAAAGCTTGAGGCTGCTCGCGCGGCACTCGTCGGTGGGCGTCGCGGCCCCGGTCGCCCGCCCAGCGCCAACGGTGCCGGTGCCGGCACCACCACCACCCGCCGCCGCACCGCGCGACGCGCCGGTCGCCCCCGCGGGCGTCGAGGTGGCAACACCCGCGCCAACCAGGCGCTCGCGCTCGTCCAGGAACGTCCCGGCATCACGATCCCGCAGATCGCCGAGGCGCTCAAGATCGAGCCCAACTACCTGTACCGCGTCATGCCCAAGCTGGTTGAGGACGGTCAGGTTTCTCGGCAGGGCCAAGGCTGGCACCCCGCTGCTGCGAAGTCCTAGATCGCCCCAGGTTCGCCTGAGGCGATCGCGCCGCAGCCCGGACCGGGAACGCGGCACGATGCCGCCGCGATCGTGGGGTGAACGATCGCGGCGGCGTACATGTCAACCGCGCTCTTAGATCAGGCCCAGCTGCTTGACGGCGTCGCGCTCGTCGTTGAGCTCCTTCACCGTCGCGTCGATGCGGGCGCGCGAGAAGTCGTCGAGGTCCAGCCCCTGGACGATGGTGTACTCGCCACCGGAGCACGTGCACGGGTAGCCCGAGAAGATGCCCTCGGCGACGTCGTAGGACCCGTCGGTCGGCACGGCCATCGAGACCCAGTCACCGTCGGGCGTGCCGTTCACCCAGTTGTAGACGTGGTCCAGTGCGGCATTGGCCGCTGAGGCGGCGCTGGACGCGCCCCTTGCCTCGATGATCGCGGCACCGCGCTTCTGCACCGTGGGGATGAAATCGTGCTCGATCCAGTCGCGGTCGCCGATGGCGTCCGCGGCGCTCCCGCCCTTGACCTTGGCGTGGAAGACGTCCGGGTACTGGGTGGCCGAGTGGTTGCCCCAGATCGTCATGTTGGTCACGTCGCTGATGGCGGCGCCGGTCTTCGCCGCCACCTGGGCGATGGCGCGGTTGTGGTCCAGGCGCATCATCGCGGTGAAGCGCTCCTTGGGCACGTCGGGCGCGTTGGACTGCGCGATGAGACAGTTGGTGTTGGCCGGGTTGCCCACCACCAGCACCTTCAGGTCCGAGGCGGCGTGGTCGTTGAGCGCCTTGCCCTGCGGCTTGAAGATCCCGCCGTTGGCCTCCAGCAGGTCGCCGCGCTCCATCCCCTTGGTGCGAGGCCGAGCGCCCACGAGCAGGGCGATGTTCACCCCGTCAAAGGCCTTGGCCGGGTCGTCGTAGATGTCAACCCCGGTGAGCATCGGGAAGGCGCTGTCGTCGAGCTCCATCGCGGTGCCCTCGGCCGCCTTGACCGCCTGCGGGATCTCCAGAAGGGACAGGTGCACCGGAACGTCGGGCCCCAGGAGGTGTCCACTGGCGATCCGGAAAAGGAGCGCGTAGCCGATCTGGCCGGCGGCGCCCGTCACTGCAACTCTGACTGAACTATTACTCATAACTAAAGGACGTCTTACCTTTCTAATGTCTTGTCAGTCGGTGAGATGGACATCAGCCATCTAGGTCCAACCCGTACACATCGCCGAGCTTAGCCTTGAGATAGCTGGTGAACGGGGTGACCGAGATCGGGCCGCCCGCTTCACGAGTCAGCAACTCCTCGGTCGTGAACTTCGATCCATGGCGATGGACGCGCTGGCCCAGCCACTCACGCAGCGCCCGGAGCTCTCCCGCGGCGAGCTGCTCCTCGAGGTCTGGGATCTCGGCGAGCGCCCGTTCCCACAGCTGGCCGGCGATGAGGTTGCCCAGGGCATAGGTGGGGAAGTACCCGATCAACCCGGCCGACCAGTGCACGTCCTGCAGCACGCCGTCGGCGTCGTTGTCGACCGCGATCCCGAAGTACTCCTCAAAGCGCGCGTTCCATGCCTCGGGCAGGTCGCGCACCGCGAGGGTCCCGTCGATCAGCCGCTGCTCGAGTTCAAAGCGCAGGATGACGTGCAGCGCGTAGGTGGCCTCGTCGGCTTCGACACGGATGTAGCTGGGCTTGACCCGGTTGACCACGCGATAGAGCTGGTCAGCGTCCAGCTCTGACAACTCGCCGCCGCCCAGCGCGGCGATGCGCGGCGCCAGGACCGTACAGAACGCGCGGCCTCGGCCCACCATGTTCTCCCACAGGCGGCTTTGGGACTCGTGCATGCCCAGTGACTCGGCGGTGCCGACCGGGCTGCGGCGCAGGCGGCGCGGCAGCCCCGCCTCGTACAGGCCGTGTCCGCACTCGTGCATCGCCCCGTACAGGCCGGTGGGCCAGAAGCGCCCATCCCACCGGGTGGTGATGCGCACATCACCCCCGCCAATTCGGGTGGCGAACGGGTGCACGGTGTCGTCGAGCCGCCACTCGGTGTCGTCGAAGCCCATCAGCCCCACCACCTCACGCACCAGCTCGCGCTGGCGCTCGACGCGGAACTGTGCGTACAGCGGAGCCTCGTCGATGGGCTCGGCGGCCGCGATCTGGGCGATCACCGGGACCAGTTCGGCCTTGAGCTCTGCGAACAGCCTGGCGACCTCCCGCGTGGGCATCTGCGGCTCATAGTCGTCGAGCAGCGCGTCATAGGGAACGTCGAACTCGTCGCTGCCCGCGTGGCATTCGACATAGCGCCGCGCGAGGTCGAAGTTACGTTCCAGATGTGGAACGAACCCTTGAAAGTCCGACTTCTCGCGCGCCAGGACCCAGGCCTCCTGTCCCACCGACGCGGCCCGTGCCATCTCGGCCGCGAGGTCGGGCGGGACGCGCCGTGCCTTCTCCCACTGCCGGCGAACCAGCGTGATGAGCCGCGCGTCGTCGCCGTCGGGGTCGGCGCCGTTGAGCTCAGAGGCCGCGCCCTCCAGCAGCCGTCCGGTCTCATCGTCGACAAACATCTCGTGGCTGATGCGGGTGAGTGTGGCCAGCGACTCAGCGCGTGCCTCCCCGCCTCGGGGCGGCATCATCGTCTGCTGATCCCAATGGGCCAGCGACATCGCATGGGCCACATCGGACAGTTGTCCGAGACGCTGCTTGAGACCGTCAAGGCGCTCGTTCATCTCATGTCTCCTGAATATCGGAGGCGCCGATGCGCCTGTGAGACCATTCCACCATGTTGAGGCGGTCGACCTCGATCAAGCTGTTCGACGCGTTCGGGCTCCGCGTCGGCGTCGACGGGAGCTGGTTCATCGTCCTGTTCCTGATGATCTTCGTGCTGTCAGGACCGTTCCGGGACACGCTGCACAGCTCCGACGGCGTCGCGTACATGACGACCGTGGTGAGCGTGCTGTTGCTGTTCGCGTCACTCATCGTCCATGAGCTGGGACACGCCCTGGTGGCGCGGCGGCAGGGAATCGCGGTGGAGAAGATCGATCTGAACCTGTTCGGCGGATTTACGCAAATGAGCCGCGACACGGCGTCGCCCGGCGAGGACTTCAAGGTCGCGATCGCAGGCCCACTCGCGACGTTCGGCGTCATCCTATTGTGCCTCGCCATCGACCTGCCGATCGTGGGCGCCAGCCGGTTGGGTCACGCGGTGGTCCTGGACTCGAGCATCCGGATCACCCCGGTGCTGCTGTCACTGAGCTGGCTGCTGCTGATGAACGTCCTGCTGCTGGCGTTCAACATCCTCCCCGCGTTCCCGCTCGACGGCGGCCGCGTGGCGCGCTCCATCGTCTGGCGGCTGACCGGGGACAAGCGCCGTGGCACCGTCGTGGCTAGCCGCATCGGCCAGGGTCTCGCCCTGGTCCTGGCCGGCATCGGACTGTGGTGGACGGTGTCGGGGTCGAGCTTCGGCGGTGTGTGGCTGCTGGCGCTGGCCTACCTGATGTGGCAGTCGTGCCGAGCCGCGCTCGCCCAGTCGGCGCTGGCGGAGCGGATCGAAGGGGTCCGGGTGGCGGACATCATGGATACCCACCCGGTGGCGATCCCGGCCCAGACGCCCGTGACCCAGGCGGTCGACGAGTTCTTCGTGCGCTACCGGCAAGCGTGGCTGCCGGTGGTCGACGACACCGGCCACCTGCTGGGGATCGCCCGCCAGGAGCGGGCCCAGGCCTCGATCGACGGTGGCGAGGCGTGGCTGACCACCGCGGCCGTCCTGGAGTCCGACGGAGCGCCGGGCTGGCAGGTCCAGGAGGACCGGCCGATCTCTGAGCTGCTGGCCTCCGAGACCCTCGGCAGGCTGGGTGCGCTGGTGGCGGTGGACGCCGAGGGCGTCCTGCGCGGGGTTGTCACCGTCGACCAGGTGCGCCGGGCGCTCGCCGCCGCCTTCGGGCGCTCGATGGCCTGAGCGGCCGGGGGATCTGACGGCGCGGCGTCACGCGCGCACCCTCATTTATATTGGTCTGAATGCCCTCCCATGACGTACTGATCATCGGCGCCGGGCTGGCCGGTCAGCGTGCCGCGCTGGCGGCCGCGCAGGCGGGTGCCACCGTGGCGATCATCTCCAAGGTCCACCCGGTGCGCTCGCACTCGGTGGCCGCCGCCGGCGGTATCAACGCCGCACTGAACCCCGAGGACACGTGGGAGTCCCACGCGTTCGACACCGTGAAGGGCTCGGACTACCTGGGCGACCAGGACGCGATCGAGATCATGTGCCGCGAGGCGCCGGACGAGATCCTGTGGCTCGAGCACGCCGGCGTCACGTTCCACCGCAACGAGCGCGGCAACCTCGGCACGCGCGCCTTCGGTGGCGCCTCGGCCGCCCGCACCTACTACGTGGCCGACATCACCGGCCACGCCATCCTGCACGTGCTCTACGAGCAGCTGATGAAGCACTCGGACACCGTGGACCGCTACGAGGAGTGGTTCTGCACCGACCTGCTCCAGGACGACGACGGGCGCTGCGTCGGCGCCATCTGCCGCAACCTCCGCGACGGGCGCCTTGAGGTGTTCAACGCCAAGGCGGTCATCCTGGCCAACGGCGGCGCCGGCCAGGCCTACCGCCCCACCACCAACGGGCTGATCGTCACCGGCGACGGCATCGCCCAGGCCTACCGCATCGGCGCCCGGCTGATGGACATGGAGATGATCCAGTACCACCCGACCACGCTGGCGGGCAACGGGCTGCTCATCACCGAGGGCGCCCGCGGCGAGGGCGCATGGCTGCTCAACGCCAAGGGCGAGCGCTTCATGGAGAAGTACGCCCCCAACAAGATGGAGCTGGCCTCACGCGATGTGGTCTCACGCGCCGAGCAGACCGAGATCAACGAGGGCAACGGCTTCCCGGACGGCACCGTCGCCCTGGATATCACCAAGGTTCCGAAGCGGCGGGTGCTCGAGGCCCTGCGCGAGATCGTCAACATCGGACGTGACTTCGCCGGCGTGGACATCACCAGCGAACCGATCCACATCCATCCCGGGCAGCACTACATCATGGGCGGGGTCAAGACCGACGTCGACGGCCAGACGACGATCCCCGGGCTCTACGCCGCCGGCGAGGTGGCCTGCGTGTCGGTACACGGCGGCAACCGGCTCGGCGCCAACTCCCTGCTGGACACGCTCATCTTCGGCCGGCGCTCGGGCGAGCACGCGGCCGGGCAGGCGTTGCACATGACGATGCCGACCACCCGCTCCTCGCGCGTGGACGACACCGCGCGCCACATCCAGGAGATCATCGACCGGCCGTCGGGCGGGCGGCGCGTGGCGGCGATCAAGGACGAGCTCGGCGACGCGCTGAACAAGTACGTGGCCGTGTTCCGCGACGCCGACGGGCTCAACACCGCGTATGAGATCGTCCGCCGGCTCAAGGAGGAGGCTCCCAAGGCGTCGATCGACGACCGCGGCACGGTGTTCAACCAGGACGTGATCGGGGCGATCGAGCTCGGGTACATGCTGGACTGCGCCGAGGCGATCGTGGTGGGCGCGCTGGAGCGCAAGGAGTCACGCGGAGCCCAGTTCCGGACCGACTTCCCCGAGCGCAACGATGACGAATGGCTCAAGCACATCGACGTCACCGCCAACGGTGACGATGTGCCCACGGTCAGCTACTCGCCGGTGACCATCACCCGGTGGGAGCCCCAGGAAAGGACGTACTAGCTCGTGCCCGAATATCTGCTCAAGATCCGCCGCTTCGATCCCAAGTCCGGACAGGCCGCCTATTGGGACGAGCACCGCGTGGAGCTGGGGGCGCGCAACTCGGTGCTGGACGCCATCCTCAAGATTCGCGACGAGGTCGATGGCTCGGTGGGCATCCGCTGCTCCTGCCAGCAGGCCATCTGCGGCTCCTGCGGCGTGCGCATGAACGGCAAGCCCGGGCTGGCCTGCAACACGCACCTGGAGGACGCCGCGGCGCGGATGCACGGCGCCGGGTGGAACGATCCGGCGCCCGGCGATGTCGTCAGCACGAACGCCGAGGAGGGCGAGGGCGAGATGGGCACCACGCCGGCTGGGGTCATCGAGGTCGAGCCGATGGGCAACATGCCGGTCATCCGTGACCTCATCGTCGACATGGACGCGGTGCACTGGAAGAAGATCCAGCGGGTCACGCCCTACCTCATCAACAAGCAGCCGGTCCCCGAGCGCGAGTACATCGTGCCCCACGAGAACATGGTCGACATCACGCAGACGATGGCCTGCATCCAGTGCGGGGCGTGTGTCTCTGACTGCCTCTCGATGGAGATCGACCCGCTGTTCATCGGGCCGGCGGCGCTGTCCAAGGCCTACCGCTTCGTCGGCGACCCGCGCGACGCCGAGCACTCCGAGCGGCTCAAGGATCTCTCCGAGGACGAGCACGGGCTCTATGACTGCACCCACTGCTTCAACTGCATCGACGCCTGCCCCAAGGAGGTGGCGCCGATGAGCCAGATCATGCGCCTGCGCCGCCGGGCGGGGGCCGACTACGAGATCCAAGACCGCAACAACGGCCACCGGCACGAGGAGTCCTTCGTCACCCTGGTGCGCGACTACGGGCTGTTGCACGAGGCGGAGCTGCTCCCGCGCAGCTTCGGCGGCAACTCGTGGTTTGGCAAGTTCCACCCCGCGGCGGGCGCTGTTCTGCTCAAGTCGCTGCCGGCGATCGTCCCAGCGGTGCTCAAGGGCAAGGTCAGCATCAAGACCGCCATGTTCGGCCACAAGATCGGCAAGCCCGACCTCGATGCCGTCAGGCGGATCTTCAAGAAGGTCGACGGGCGCAAGGACCGCGTGGAGCTCAACCTCTATGTGAGTGGCTACGAGGACGA